>DRKO01000084.1 GCA_011051745.1 Chloroflexota bacterium
CGGCGAGACACTGGACGGAATCCGGGTGCTGAACAATCCGGATCGCCTGCTGCCGGAGGAGTTCATGAGGCGTGCTCCAGAGCTGTATCGTGCCGAACTGGAGCCGCTCGCCATCGTCAAGAGCAACCAGATCAAAGGGGCGCAGGCCGTGATCCGGGCGGCTGCCCTGACGGGGGCCACGCCTATTGTGCGGGGCGGGTATCTGCTCTCGCGCTTCGTCTCGAACCGCCCGATCTCGCACCGGATGCGGTTCGGGCTGTGGCGGCGCGAGTGGATGCTTTTCCACCGCGCGGCGCGGGTCTTCCTGCCCACGCCGGAAGATGTCTCTTACGCGCGGCGCTGGTACAGGCTGCCGGAGGGGAAAGCGGTCGTGATCCCCAACTTCGTGGATACCGACCTGTTCAGGCCGCAGGAGGAGGTTGCCTGCGAGCCGGGGCTGGTCTGCTTTGTCGGGCGGCTGGCCTCCCAGAAAAACCTGCCCGCCCTGATCGAGGCCATGTCCGGCCTGAAGGGAGCGCGGCTGCGGCTGATCGGCGACGGGCCGGAGCGCGAGTCCCTGCTAAGGCTGGCCCGCGAGAAAGGCGTTCCGGTGGAGGCGCGGGGCACGGTCCCGCAGGAGGAGCTTCCCCGCCTGCTGGCCGAGTGCGAGGTATTCGTCCTGCCCTCGCTGTACGAGGGGTTGCCCAAGTCGCTGCTGGAGGCGATGGCGGCGGGCGTGCCGGTCGTCGCCACCCGCGTGCAGGGCAGCGAGTCGGTGATCCGGCATCGAGAGACGGGCTGGCTCTGCGAGGACACAGCGCCGGAGTCGCTGCGCGAGGGGCTGGAAACGCTGCTCAGGGACTCGCACCTGCGGGCCTGCATCGGGCGGGCGGCCCGCGAGTTCATCGTGGAGAACTTCTCCCTTCAGAGCGTCCTTGAGCGTGAGGTGGCCGCCTACAGGGAGCTGGGCCTTGTCTGAAACGCCGCTCGTCAGCGTGGTGATGGCCGTCTATAACGGCGTTTGCGAGGGCGAGGACGGCCTCGCCGGAACCATCGAGAGCCTGCGGAGTCAGACCTTCCGCGACTTTGAGCTGATCATCATAGATGACGGCTCGACTGATGCCACCTGGGAGTGGCTTTCCCGTCTGGAGTTCCCGCGTCTGCGCGTGCACCGGAACACGACCAACAGGGGGCAGACTGCCTCGCTTAACCTGGGGCTGAGCATGGCGCGGGGACGGTACATCGCCCGCCACGACGCGGAGGACATCTCGCTGCCGGAGCGTTTCGAGAAGCAGGTGGCCTTTCTGGAGAAGCACGCAGAGGTGGCGCTGGTCGGCACGCAGGTTGAGTGGATGGATCGGGCCGGTGAGACGGTGCGCCGCTTTGAGTATCCCACCGATCATGAGGCCATCGTCGAGCGGCTGAAGCGTAAAAACAGCTTCGGGCATGGCGCGGTGATGGTGCGCCGCGAGGCCCTCGACAAAACCGGCCCCTACCGCGAGGCGTTTCGGCTGGCGCAGGACTACGATCTGTGGCTGCGCCTGAGCGAGCGATACCGGGTGGCGAATCTGCCCGATGTGCTCTACCGGATGCGCTTCAGCGCCCGCATGGCGAGCGTGGCCCGCAACGGGGAACAGAACGCCTACGCCGAGCTGGCGCGTCGGCTTGCCGCCGAGCGGGCTGAGCACGGCGAGGAGAAAACCGACCTCCCGACGGCAGTGGAAGCCATCCGGGAGCGCTACGACCGGATGAACTTCCTCTCCCGCCGGATCGAACGGGCGCGGAACTACATCAACTGGGCGGAGCGGTTGCTGTGGTGGGGCGGTCCGGCGGCCCGCTATGCGTGGCCGATGTGGAGCTACGCGCTCTCCGAGTGGCCCCTCAACCCGCGCATCTGGAAGTTCGCCGCGCGGCAGGCGCTGCGTCGGCTCACCTCGGGGGCGGAGGCCCGGCCAGCCAGTGAGTAGAGCACCGCGCATCCTGATCATCGCGACGAAAAACATCCGGGAGAACCCCTTCCGGGAAGTCCGGCTCGCCGGAGCTTTTGCCGCCTCGGGCGCGGAGCCTGTTCTGGCGCTGGCCGGTAAGCGCCTCAGCACCTTTGGCTACGCAGCCGGTGATGTTGACGCTCCGCCGTTGCGGGGCGTGCACGCCGTCTATACCAACAGCGTGGGCGAGTATCGCCGTCTGGCCCGGAGGGCGGATGCCGTTCTGCTGGGGTGCTGGCGCGATAATAAGATGCTCGTCCGGCTGGCGATGGCGCTCGGAAAACTCGTGATCGAGTACGACTCGGTCAGCGGGCTGGACGACTGGTCTTTCGGCAGCCATGCGTTGCTCCTGAAAGGCGACTTCCTGCGGCGCATCTCGGAGGCGAATTACCGGCCACTCTACCCGGAGATGCGCTTTGAGGCCCCCGGCTCCATCGCGCATGAGCTTCCGGCGTCAGAGCAGATTCCGGATCGGGAGGCGTTCTGCGCCCGTTACTCCCTCGATCCGACCCGCCGGATCGCGGTCTTCTTCCCCAAGGGGATCAAAGTCTTTGAGGACAAGCTCAGGATGTGGTTCCCGGACAGGGGGGAGGCGTACAACGCCTGGTATCTGGAGCGTTACGCGGCGATCTGCTCAGCCGCCCGCGAGGCCGGAATGAACCTGATCGTCAAGCTCCACCCTTCCGCTTATGCCTCCTACAGGACGCGGCGCGATGTGGAATACAGGTTCTGGGAGCGGTTCCCCTGGGCGCGGATTCTGGAGCCGGAGGACACCTACGCCTGCTATCGTCACGCCGATGTGGGGTTGAGCATCGTCAGCCACAGCGCGCTGGATTTCGGGTACTTTCGCAAGCCGTTTGTCTATGTGGACGCGGACAGGGCCCCTCTCCCCGCCCGCATAGAGGAGAATATCAGGAAGGGCCGGTGCACTCTGCCGAAAGGGCCTTCGCTCCTGTGGGAATCGGGGCGGGCCTATGATCGGCCTGTGCATTTCCCCTCCTGGGTTGGGGCGGCGTGCCGGGCGGACGAACTGGCCGATCTGCTGGCGAGCGGCGGATACGAAGACCCCGACCCGGAGCACTACGACCGCTTCATTGCCGAGTTCTGGCACAGGGCGGACGGGAAAGCGGCGGAGCGCATCGCGGCGTACACGCTGACGGCGCTGGAGGGTCATCGGCCCCGTCTGCGCGTTCGCGATCTGGCCCGCCTGACGTGGCGCATCTGGAGAGAGCGGGTAAGGGCATGACGGCTACCCGTCAGCGCGTCACTCTGGATGGTGTGCCCTACCACGTCGAGGTGATCCGTCGGCGGCGCGAACCCCCGTCCGCGCCACGCCTGATCACCGTGTGCTACAATCCGACCGCGATCGGCGTTGAGGTCACGCGGGTGGGGGTCGAGTCGATCCTCCGGCACACGCCGGGGCGGTATGAGCTATGGGTGGTGGACAACGCCTCGCCGCCCGAACTGAGCGCGTGGTTACGCTCCATCGAGGGGGTCAACGTCGTGCTCAATCACACGCCGCCCGTCCCGCCCGATAAGCGCGGCTGGCGGGCCCGTCTCGGCCTGCGCCGCATCCGGCCACAGGAGCAGATGAGCTTCGGGAGCTACGCGAACGCCGTCGGGCTGGAACTGGGCGCGTGGGCCATCGAGCCGGACGTGGAGCAGGTGTTTGTGATGCACAACGATGTGCTGGCTCTGCGGGATAACTGGCTTTCGTACCTGCAATCGAAGCTCTCGCAGCAGGTGCGGGCGGCCAGCATGGTGCAGGACACCGCCGAAGGGCGCATCCGGGCGCTGCACGTCTCCGGACTGCTGTTCGATTTCACCCTGTTTCATGAGCTTGGGATGAGCTTCTATCCGCAGCCGCCCCGTCTGGATGTGGGGGATCGCATCAGCGCCGTTTTGCGTGCTCACGGCTACGGGGAGTTCGTCTGCCGCAACACGTTCAACGAGCCGGAGCTTGTCGAGTGGATACCGGAGGACGATCCGCTGCGGCGCATCCACGCCGACCGCGCGTTTGACGACGATCGGAACGTGATCTTTGCCCATCTGGGGCGGGGGACGCCAAAGGCGACCGGCCATTACAAGAAGCCGGGGAAGACCTATCCGGAGGAATGGGTCCGGTTTGCGCGTGAGGTTGTGCTGGCATGAAGGGCGAGCGTCTGGCCCTGCGGATTGACGACATCGGCGCGGCGTCCAAGCGGTACGAGGTCTACGCGCGGCGCGATCTGGCGCTGGGGCCAGTGCGCGTCTCAGGGAACTTCCTGTTCCTGAAATACCTCCCGCCCTTCAAGGCGTGGGGACCGTACCGGGAGATGCGCCCGCAGGAGTGGAAACAGGTCTTCCGGCTGCTGGAGGCGCACGGGGCGGTGATCACCGTCAGCGTGACGGCGGCCTGGGTTAACCGGGACGGCAGCCTGACGCCTTTCCCCCGCAAATTCCCCGCCGAGGCTGCCGTGCTCCGGGAGGGGGTCGAGTCCGGGCTGGTCGAGATCGCCAATCACGGGCTGACGCACTGCGTGCTGAAGGGGCATGCCTTCCGTCCGGCCTGGCGGCACAGCAACCGCAAGGCACACCGCGAATTCTGGGAACATGTTCCGCTCACCGTGCAGGAGGAGCACATCCGCCGCTCACAGGAGATTCTTCAGGAAACGTTCGGGGTGGAGGTGATCACCTTCGTTCCGCCGGGGAACGTCTTCACCGAGGGGACGCTCTCGATTGCCGCCCGTTATGGGCTGAAGGTGCTTTCCTGCGCCACACCCCCGCGCTCCCACCCGGAGCTTGCGATCGTCGGCAACGAGCGCGTGCTGGCCTTCCACGACCGCGAGATCGTGCTGGAGGGGGTGGGCTGGCTGGAAGCACGGCTGGAGACGCACCGGGGGCGGCGGTTCTGCTTTGTGCGCGATCTGGCGGAGGGGGCAGGCCTGCCATGAAGCGATTCCTGCTGTGGCTGTATCGCCGTGCCCCCTGGCGGGCGCTGAATCGCTGGCTCGGCTACTCGGAGCGCAGGCGGCTGCTGGATGCCGCGCTGGAGACCCAGCGAACGGCGATGCGCGGGCGCGTGCTGGAGATCGGCGCGGGGCGGGCCGGTCGGCGGGGGCGCTTCGCCCCACCCGTCGAAGATGCGGAGCAGTGGATCACACTCGACGTGAACCCTCAACAGTCCCCGCATGTGGTGGGGGATGTGCTGGCGCTCCCCTTCCCTTCCGGCGCGTTTGATACCGTCCTGTGTCTGGAAGTGCTGGAGTATGTCGGCGACCTTCTCCCTGCGCTGGCCGAGATGCGGCGTATGCTTGAGCCCTCCGGCGTGCTGATCCTCTCCATGCCATTCCTGCATCGGGCCGACACTCCGTCCGACACGTGGCGGCTGACCGAAAACGGGCTGCGGCGTCTGCTATCCGAAGCCGGATTCACGCTCGAGGAGGTGATCCCGCAGGGGGCGGCGCTGGCGGTCGCGGCCAACATCCTGAAGTACGTCGTCCACCTGATACGTTTTCGGCCCCTCCGGATCGTGTGCGCGGCGCTGGCGTGGCTCCCTCTGATGCTGCTGCGCTGGCTGGATGCCCCTCTGGCGGCGCGGCAACCGATCCTGAAGACGTACAGCACCGGCTATCTCCTGCGGGCGCGGGTGGACAGGGGGGAAGACGCTCACCATGCGGGTCTGTAACCCGACTCCGTTTCGGGCGGCGGGCGGCGGCTTCTACTTCATGCGCAACTTCGAGCGCTATTTAGAGGCGCACGGCCACACGGTGACAAGGTCGCTGGCCGACCGCTACGACGTGCTGCTGGTGAATAGCTGGCAGGTGGACTACGATCACGTGCTGGAGGCGATCCGGCGCAACCCGCGCGTGCGGATCGTCCACCGCGTGGACGGCTCCTCGCAGGATTACGGGCGGGGCGAGAAGGGCGACCGCCGACAGGGGCAGGTGAACCGCTTCGCCGACCTGACGATCTTCCAGAGCGCCTACTGCCGCCACAGCACCCGTGAGAAGTTCCCCGTGATCGGCTCGGATGGGCCGGTGATCCATAACGCGGTGGACGTGGAGCACTTCTCCCCGCAGGGGGAGCGGGCCGATCTGCCGGGGGAGGGGGCGCGGCTGGGCTACGTCACCTACAGCACCAATCCGATGAAGGGCTGGAGGGATGTCTACACGCTGGCCGGACAGCACCCTGACCTGACGTTTATCCTGATCGGGCGCTACGAGTCGCCGCCCGACCTGCCCAACCTGCACGTGCTGGGGCCGGTTCCGCATGAGGAGCTGCCGCGCATGCTGCGGGCCTGCGACGTGTTTCTGGCCTTCCAGCGCAACGAAGCCTGCCCGAACGTCGTGCTGGAGGCGATGGCCTGCGGGCTGCCGATCCTGTACGCTGAGAGCGGCGCGACACCGGAACTGGTCGGGCCGTGCGGGCTGCCCGTGACGGTGGAGAACTTTCGGGAGCAGTTAGAGTGGCTCCTCTCCCGCCGCGAGGAACTGGCCGCCTGTGCCCGTGGGCGGGCGGTGGCGCTTTTCCACCCGGACAGGGTCTTCGGGGCCTACGTGGAGCAGATCGAGGCAACGCTCCGGCGTCCGCTCGGCTGGCGGGGTGTGCGTCGCTGGCTGTGGGCCTGGGCGGTGAAGATCGGACGACCTCTCAAGATGAGACTGCCGGGCCGATGAAGATTCTGATCCTGACCGACCACTTCCCACCCGATAACCCCGGCGGAGCGGGGCAGGTGGCCCTGATCCAGTGCCGGGCGTTACAGCGGCTGGGGCACGAGGTGCAGGTGCTCAGCGTCCGGCGGGACGAGGCGGCCCCCGCCGACCTGCTCGTCGAGGGCGTGCCCGTACATCGCATCAGGCTATCCTACCCGCTGCGCTGGCACGCCTACCTGAGCCTCTACAATCCGGCGGCCAGCCGCAGAGTGAGCGCCTTCCTGAACACGGTTCAGCCCGACCTCATCCACGCGCACAACGTCCACACCTATCTGACCTATCACAGTCTGGCGCTGGCGAAACGGCGTGGCCTGCCGGTCTTCCTGACCGTCCACGACACGATGACGGTCACCTTCCAGAAGTTCGAGAGCTTCATCGATCCGGCGTGGCGCGACGTTCCAGAGGAGTTCGATTACCGCGTCTCCCCCCTCTCGCAGCTTCGCAGGCAGCGCTTCCGCTACTTCCCACTGCGCAACGCGATCATCCGGCGGGTGTTGCGGCGGAACGTGGATGCCATCCTCTCGCCCAGCCGCGCCCTGCTGGAGGTGCTCCGCGCCAACCGCGTCGCCGCGCGGCATATGCTCCACCTGCCGAACGGGATCGACCCGGCCCGCTTCGAGAGCAGCGAGGAGGATCAGGCCCGCTTCCGCGCGGAGCAGGGGCTGGAGGGGCGAAAGATCATCCTGTTTGCCGGGCGAATCAACCGGGCGAAGGGCGGGGAGCAGATTCTGCAGGCCATGCCGCACATCGTGGCGCGGGTTCCAGAGGCGGTGCTGCTGGTGCTGGCCCGCCCCGGCGGGTACGCGGAAGGGATGCTGACTATTGCGGAATCGCTGGGAATACGGCAACATATTCGATTTGCCGGCTGGCTGAGCGGGGAGACGCTCGCGGCGGCCTTCGGGGCCGCCGATGTCTGCGTGACGCCATCGGTCTATTTCGACAACTTCCCGACGGTCAATCTGGAGGCTCAGGCCGCCGGTACGCCGGTGGTAGGGACATGCTTCGGCGGAACGCCGGAGGCCGTCGCGGACGGGGAGACGGGTTTCATCGTCAACCCCTACAACGTCGAGGCGCTGGCGGAGCGGATCAGCCGGTTGTTGCTGGACGACGATCTCCGGCTCCGCATGGGCGAGCAGGCCCGGCGGCGCGTCCGCCAGCGTTACGACTGGCTGCGGCAGGCTGAGAAACTGGTGGAAATCTACAGGCGATTCGGGACTCTGGATGACTGATACTCAACTGGCCTCAACGACAACGCAACCTGCAACAACCGGCCTCCTGACGGGGCCGCTGGCCTTTCTGCGGCGCGGCTGGGCTTCGCTGGACGCCGTCCAGCGTGGCCTGTGGGGCCTGATGATCCTCCGGCTGGTGATCGCGCTGATCTTCATGCTGGATATCCTCCCGCTCGACCTGCGCTTTCGCTGGTTCCTGCATCACGGCGGGGATCAGGATGACATGATGGCGCTGGCGATCTCAATCGTTGGCGGTCACCCGCAGCCCTCGGTGGTGGGCGTCGGGCAGGCGCTGGTGATGATCCCCTGGATTGCGCTGTTCAACACGCAGAATTACTTCAAGATCGTTGCGCCGCTGGTGCTGATCAACGGCTTTCTGTTCGGGGGGCTTTCCGTCCCCGTGCTGGGCGGCATCGCCCGCCGGACAACGGGCGATGACCGCGTGGCGCTGTGGTCGGCGGCGCTGTGGGCCGTGCTCCCTCTGCTGACGTATTTCGCCTTCTTCTGGCACTTCGATCCGGTGTTGCTGCGCAGCGCGAACGTGCCCAAAATCGGCTGGCTGAACGGCCTTTCGGACGGCCCGG
Organism: Chloroflexota bacterium; assembly: GCA_011051745.1. Lineage (GTDB taxonomy): Bacteria > Chloroflexota > Anaerolineae > Aggregatilineales > UBA3940 > DRKO01. The sequence goes on from DRKO01000084.1 coordinate 8,475, forward strand.
CGACGTTCTTCCTGATGCTGGCCGTGTTGCTGCTGGCCGGAGCGGAGAGGGAGGGAGAGAAGTTCCCGCTCTGGCGGATGGCGGGCGCAGGCGCGGCGATGGGCGTGGCGGTGATGTATCGCGTTCACGTCGCGCCGATGGTGGCGTTCCTGCTGGCCTATGTGCTGGTTGCGCGGGGCTGGCGGAGCCTTCTGGTTGTGTGCCTGGGCGGGCTGGTCGCGTATACCCCTCAGGCGTGGTACAACCAGGTTGTTTTCGGCTTCCCGATCACGACCGGATACATCTCCTACTTCACCGTCCGCAGCGGGGAGGGGGCGCTCTCCCTGGGCTTCCTGCGCAACCTGCCCTACCATCCCCGGCACGTGATGGAACTGATCAACTACTTCATCGGGCGGCGGCCCTGGCTGCTCGCCCCGCTGGTGCTGGCCGGGCTGGCCGGGCTGTATACCCTCATCACGCTGTGGCGTCGGAGAGGCTGGCGGGCGGTGGCTCTGCTGATCGGCTCTCCGCTGGCCTACATCGGCCCGATGGCGACCGCCTGGCCGTTCCGCGATGATGTGATCCGCTTCTCTCTTCCGGCCCTCCCCTTCTTCATCGTTGCGGGGGTCTACGCCGTCCGAACGGCACAGGGCACACTCACCGCCCGTCGCAGGAAGCGGGAAACGGCAAACGACTCTGACACTCCCACTGGCAAGGAGAACGATTAACCGATGCGAATTCTGGTAACGGGCGGTCTGGGGGCCGTCGGTGCGCCCCTGACGCGCGAACTGCGCAGGCGCGGGCATGAGGTCTGGGTGGCGGATCGGGTCCACGCGCCCGGCCCTAACTATCTGCGCTGCGATGTCGGTATCTACCGCCAGGTGGAGCGCCTGTTTGAAGGCCGCGAGTTCGACATGGTGTACCATCTGGCCGCCGAGTTCGGGCGGATGAACGGCGAAGACTTCTACGAGACGATGTGGCAGAGCAACGCCATCGGGACCAAGAACCTGCTCCGCTGTCAGGAGAAATACGGCTTTCGGATGGTCTTCTCCAGCAGCTCGGAGGTCTACGGCGACTGGGACGGCGTGATGACCGAGGACGTGCTCGACAGGCACCCCGTCCGTCAGTTGAACGACTACGCGATCTCAAAGTGGGTGAACGAGCAGCAGATCATGAACTCGGCGGCCCGCTTCGGCACGGAGACGGTGCGCGTGCGGCTGTTCAACACCTACGGCCCGGGCGAGCCGTATTCCGAATATCGCAGCGTGATCTGCAAGTTCATCTACCACGCCCTGCACGACATGCCGTATACCGTCTATCTGGGGCATCACCGCTCCTCCACGTATATTGACGACACCGTCCGCACGCTGGCGAACATCACGGAGAACTTCAAGCCGGGGGAGGTCTACAACATCGCCGGAGACGAGTACCACGACATCAAGGCGCTCTCCGATATGATTCTGGCGTATCTGGGCAAGGATGACAGTCTGGTGGAGTACCTCCCCTTTGAGGCGCACAACACGCGCGACAAAAAGGCCGACAACAGCAAGGCCAAGCGCGATCTGGATCATCGCTGCACCGTGCCCCTGAGCGAGGGAATCCCCCGCACCATTGAGTGGCAGAAAAAGGTATATGGCCGTGACTGAGCGAGATAAAACGATCGTTGTGATCGGCACGGGCTACGTCGGCCTGCCTGCCGCGCTGATGCTGGCGAAGGCGGGCTATCAGGTGGTTGGCGTGGACATCAACGAGAACATCGTGCGGGCCATCAACGAGGGCGTGATGCACATCCGGGAGGATGAGCTACAGCGCCTGATGGACGAGCCGGAGGTCAGGGCGAACCTGCGGGCACAGTCCACGCCCTGCGAGGGCGATGTGTTCATCATCGCTGTGCCGACCCCGCTCGACGACCGCAAGAAGGTGGCCGATCTCTCCTACGTGGACGACGCGGTGGAGAGCATCCTCCCCTACCTGCGGCCCGGCAATCTGGTGATCATCGAGTCAACCATCCCGCCGCTGACCTGCCGCGAGCGCATCACGCCGATGATCGAGGAGGCAACCGGGCTGAAGGTCGGGGAGACGATCTATCTGGCCCACTGCCCGGAGCGCATCCTGCCCGGCGATATTTTCTACGAGATCGTGCACAACGACCGCATCATCGGCGGGATCAACGAGATCACGCGGGAGAAGGCGGCTGAGGTTTACGCCAGCTTTGTGAAGGGCGAGCTCTACAGGACGGACGACGTGACGGCGGAGCTGGTCAAGCTGATGGAGAACACCTACCGCGATGTCAACATCGCGCTGGCGAACGAGTTTAACGCCGTCGCGGAGACGCTGGGCATTGACGGGCGGGAGGCGATCCGGCTGGCGAACAGGCATCCGCGCGTCAACATCCTGATGCCGGGGATCGGCGTGGGCGGGCACTGCATCCCGATCGATCCCTGGTTCATCAAAGAGGTTGACCCCGCCAACTCGCGCCTGATCTTCACCTCGCGCCTGATCAACGACGAGATGCCGCACAAGATCGCGGCCAAAATCCGGCGGGCCGTGCGGGATGCCACCGCTCCAAAGATCGTCGCGCTGGGGGCAGCCTACAAGCCCAACACCGAGGACACGCGCGAAAGCCCCGCTCTGGAGATCGTCGAGTTGCTGCGCGAGGACGGCTACGACGTGGCGCATTACGATCCGCTGGTGGACGGGATGGGCTATCCTTCACTGGTCGAGATATGCCGGGGGGCTGATATGCTGGCGATCCTTGTCCCGCACGATGAGATCGTGGCCGAACTGGAGCGTGATCGGGAGCGGATCGAGCAGGCGATGCGCACACCGATCATCCGGCGATACCAGTAGGCGGGCGGTTTCCCTTTCCGGCGATGTTTTCCCCTTTCGCGCTGATTCTGATCCCCGGCGGCTATCTGTTTCTCTGGCCGCTCACCGACCGCCTGCTGCGGAGGAAAGATGAGGCCGTCTCATCGCTTCAGATCGGCCTGACGGCGCTCGCCCTGAGCGTCGGCGGCCTCTCGCTGGCGATGTTCTGGATCGGGCTGCTGCCCGGTCGCTGGCTGACCGGCCTCTCCACGCTGGCGGTGGTGCTCGGCGGGCTGGGGATCGGGCTGGCGCTGAACCGGCGCTGGCTCAGGCCGGAGGCGTGGCGGGCCTACTGGAAAGCTCAGTGGCGACGGCTGGCGCGGCTGGACACAGAAAGCCTGCTGCTGTGGACGATGATCGGCGCGGCGCTGATCATCTACGCCCACGCGGTTTATTATCCCTTCATCGGGGACGACACACTCTCTCGATACGGGTTGCAGGCTCAGATCATCTACGCGGAGCATCGCATCCCGCCGGAGGTGTGGGGCTATCCGCCGCTCGCGCCGCTCACCTTTGTGGCGACGTGGTTCGCCGCCGGGCAGGCCAACGAGCACCTCGCCAAGCTGTTCCCCGTGATCAGCGCGCTGGGGACGCTGGGCGCGACGTTCCTCATCGGGCGGCAGACGATGGGCCGGAGAGCGGGGTTGCTGGCCGCGACACTGGTCGCCCTCACGCCGATGTTCATCCGAAACGCCACGCTGGCCTACACCGACATCCCGACGGCCTTCCCGCTCACGCTGGCCGTCTTCTATGCGTTGCGCTGGTGGGAGAGCGGGCGCACACAGGACGCCACCCTGAGCGGCGTCCTGTTCGGGATCGCGCTCTTCACCAAGCAATCGGCGCTGACGTGGCTGGCGAGCCTCGCCGCCGTGCCGCCGCTGTGGCTGCTGGCGACCCGCCGCCACCCCTACCTGCAGCGCTGGCGACGGGCCGCCATCGGGCTGGCGGGCTTCCTCCTCCCCGCCGCGCTGATCGCTGGGCCCTGGTACGTGCGCAACGGGTTGATCGCCGGAGGGAGCAACGTCCTGCCGGTGGCGGGGCTGTACCATCTGCTGGGGAATAAAACCGGCTGGCCCGGATTGATCCCCTCACTGGCCTGGCCTGCAGATTTCGGCCCGGCGCTGGCCTGGGTTTACGCGGCGGGCTGGGTGATCGGCATTCTGCGGGCCGTCCGGCAGGGCCGGGAGGCGGTGCGGGGACGACAGGCGGAAACGCCCGCCGACCTGCTTCTACTCGGCTTCATCCTCCCCTACTGGCTGATCTGGTGGTTGCGCTTCTCTTTCGAGGCCCGCTTCCTGCTGCTGATCCTGCCCCTGATGGCCGTCTGGGCGGCCCGCCCCCTCGAGTGGACGGTCGGGCAGATCGGGGCGCGGGTTCGGCTGCCACGCCTGCTCTGGCAGGCGGCGGGCGCGGCGTTGCTGCTGGGGCTGCTGCTCCGGGGCGGATATGATCGGCTGGGAGGGTTGTACCGGGCGATCACCCACCCCTTCGCGAGCGACGACGAAAGGCTGCTGTACGCCAAAGGCCGCCTGTATGACCTGATCCTCTACGTGCGGAACAACCTCGACCCGGAGCGGGATCGCCTGATGCTGATGGACGGGCGGATGGCGTACTACCTCCGCGATTATGATACCGTTGTAATGTACCCGACGAGGCTCAGCCAGCTTGAGGGGTTCGATTATCTGATTCATTCGTCGTCCATCTTCGCGATCTATAACGCCCGCTTGGGCTGGAACACGAGCGAGTTCTATCAGCACGTCTGGGACCCGCTGATCTTCGAGCCGGTCTACGAGAGCGGCGGAGTGCACATTATGCGCATCCTGCGGACCGATGTCCCCACGCCGGAGGAGTACGAAGCCTACCGCGAGGCTCAGGAAGCACAGGGAGGCCCCTGAAGTGCGTATTATCATCGTGCAGGAAACCGACTGGCTGCGGCGCGGGCCTCATCAGCAACACCATCTGTTTGAGCGACTCTCGCTGCGGGGGCACGAGATCACCGTGCTGGATTATCCGATCCTGCGCCCGCACTGGCCGCGCGAGCCGCTCTTCGTCCGGCGGGCCGGGCAGGCGAACGCCTCCCGCATCTACGAGGGGGCACGCATCCGGCTGATCACACCGGCGACGATCAGCCTGCAACCGCTGGCCCGCCCGTCTTCCGTCCTCTCCCACCGGCGGGAACTGGCCCGCCTGATCCGCGAGCAGAGGCCGGACGTGATCGTCTCCTACGCCCTCAGCACCGGATTGCCCGCGCTGGGGCTGGCCCGACGACACGGTATCCCCTACGTCTTCCACGTGATTGACGCGCTGCACGCCATCGTGCCACAGAAAATCCTTCAGCCCATCGCTCACGCCGTCGAGCGGAAGCTGTTCGGAGCGGCGGACGAGGTGATTCTGATCAACGAGCACCTGCGCGATTACGCGATCCGCATGGGAGCCGCGCCGGAGAAGGCCCACGTCCTGCGGACGGGGGTTGACCTGCCGCGCTTCCTGCCGGATGAGGCGCTCCGCCGGGAAACCCGCGCGGAGCTGGGCCTGGGACCGGATGATCTGGTGCTGTTCTTCATGGGCTGGATTTATGATTTCTCCGGCGTGCGGGAGGTGGCGGCCACTCTGAAGGACGCGCCGCCGGATGTCCGGCTGCTGGTTGCCGGTGACGGGGACGACTATCCGGCCCTGTGCGAGATGCGCGACGGCGGGCTGGGAGATCGGCTGATCCTGACGGGCCGCGTGCCCTATGAACGCATTCCGGCGTTGCTGGCGGCGGCGGATGTGTGCCTGCTGCCCTTCCACCGCGTCCCGGCCACCGAGCACATCGTGCCCATCAAGCTGTACGAGTACATGGCCGCCGGAAAGCCGGTGATCGCCTCGCCGTTGCCGGGCGTGCAGCGCGACGTGGGCGAGGGGAACGGCGTCGTCTACGCACCGGCGAGCGAGCAGGTGGAAACGGCACTCGCGATCGGGGGGCAGGCCGCCGAACTGGGCCGCCGGGCACGGGCTTTCGTCGAGGCGCATTGCGACTGGGAGACGATCACCGATGAGCTGGAGGGCCGCCTGCTCGCCCTCGCGGAGGCACACGTATGAGGGTCAGCATGGGGATCGCCACCCTTCTTAATCTGGCCGCCCTGATCGGGCTGGCTGGCCTGCCGGGATGGTTGCTCTACCGGGCCTGGCTGAAGTCGCTGGGGCTCTCGTGGCGGGTGAGCGTCGGGCTGGTTCTTGCCGCGCTGAGCGTCCTGTTCACCGGCTTCTCCTCGCTGTTCGGGTACAGTCTGGCGCTGACGCTGGCTTCCGGCGTCGGGTTCCTCGCGCTTGCGGGAGCGGCGTTCCTCCTCACAGGGTATCTTCGTCGGCGTGCATTCCGTGAGCAGAGGAGTTTCACCTCCCTGAGCGTCGCAACGCCCCCCTCCGCGTCGCCACACTCCGATGTGTCCCCCGGTGCAACAGAGGGACGGATGAGCGCCTCACAGGGGAGCGATAAGGATTCCGTGTTCAGAGGGGCGCTGCCGGAACTGCTGTTCCACCTGCTGCTGTTCGGCGTGTTCGTTGCTCCGGCCTTCGTGCTCTATCTCCCCCTCGACACCGACGCGCAGGGATTCGGCTATCTGGCGTTGATGATCCGCGAGGGCGGCACGATCAACACCCTGACGCCCTGGCAGCCGGATGTGGAGTATCTGTATTCTCCGGCCCTGTTCATCTGGTGGGCCTTCTTCTCCGACCTGCTCGCGCTGCCCCTGCATCAGGTGATGCTGCCCTTCACGCATATCATGGCCGGACTGGCCGCCCTGCTGACGGTCGATCTGGGGCAGGCGCTTTTGCCCGGCAGGCGTCATCTGCGCTGGCTGATGCCCCTTACGTTCACCGTCGGGCTGGGCTTCTTCCTGACGCTGATGGACTCGGCCTATACCTCGATCATGGCGCTGCTGTTCGTGATCCTGTTTCTGACGCTGGCCTTCTCTGCCGTCCAGACGCGGAGCGCGTGGCTGACGGGGTTCGCCCCGGTGGCGCTGGCGGCGGTCGCGCTGACCCACCCCGACACGATCATCATCCTGCTGCTCGGTTACGTCCCTTTCTACGGGGCGTTCTGGCTCAGCCAGAGCCAGCACCGCACCCGTGAAACATGGCTCCGGCTGTTCGTCCTCATTCCGGTGATCGGGGTGGCGCTGACCGTGCCCTGGCTGGCGAGGGTCTGGCCGCTGTTCTTCGAGGAGCACGTCGTCTCCCCCTTCCCGCTGAGCCGCTCCCACGTGACGCAACTGGTGCTCTATCAGGGGGGGCTGATCCCTCTGCTGGCGCTGGGCGGCGCGGCCATCGCGCTCCGCAGGCGCTGGCTGGCCGATGTGCTGATGCTCACCTGGCTGGTTTTTGTGGTGGATTTCTCGATCTTCGGCCTGACGGCCTCGCTGGCTGCGCCGGTCGGGCTGGACCTGATGCGCTACGTGTACCCGTTCAGCGTGGCGTGGCACGGCCCGATCATCCCCTATGCCTATCTGGCCGCGCTGGCCGGGGATTACCTGCTGGATCGGTGGCCCGTGAAGCCCTCACCGCGCTTCATAAGCGGGCTGCTCGGCGCGGGGGTGGCCCTGATCGGGCTGGCCGTGACCTTCCAGCGCCCCTTCCTCGACCTCAGCAGGCGGGTGCTGAACATCTACGGTGCGTTTTCCTCCCGCGCCGATCTGGCTGCGATGGCTTACCTGCGGGAGAACACGCCGCAGGACGCGCTGATCCTGAACTATCCCTTTGGCTTTGAGGGGCACTGGGTCCCCGTGATCGCCGAGCGGGAAAGCGTCGCCTTCCGGGAGCAGCCTTTCTTCTCCGGTGCAGAGCCTTACTACGAGCGGGCCGCCCGCCTCGCGGGAGTGTATCTCGATCCGGCGGGGGAAGAGACCCGCGCCCTGGTCGAGGAGTACGGCGTCACCCACATCATCATCCCCCAGATCGTGGCCGCGCCGGATCGCTTCGGCGACATGCAGGCCATGATGCGCTGGCGCTGGCCCCGCCAGACGTGGTATCCTCTGGCGTCGTCGCCTTCCGATGCCGACTGGTTAGAACTGGTTTTTGAGCAGGATGGTGCGCAGGTCTACCGCGTGCTCCCTGCGGAGCGAGACGATTAGCATGGGCGACCCCGTCCCAGAGCGCCTCCACATCCTCCACATCGTGCCTTATTTCAATCCGGCCTGGGCTTACGGCGGGCCGGTGCGTGTGGCCTATGAGCTTAACAAGCGGCTGGTCGAGCGCGGGCACGAAGTGCTGATCTACACCACCGACGCGCTGGATTCGGAGAGACGCTCACCCGCCGGCGAGCAGATCGTGGACGGTGTGAAGGTGCGGCGCTTCCGCAACCTGAGCAACCGGCTGGCCTGGAATCGGGTGTTTATCCCCCTCGGCTTCAAGCGGGAGCTGGGCCAGATCATCAACAACTTTGACGTGATCCACCTGCACGAGTTCCGCACCCTCCAGAACGCCTACGC
>DRKO01000085.1 GCA_011051745.1 Chloroflexota bacterium
GACTCTTTGCCCCCCTGCACCGTCCGGCAGGGTCGCCTTGCCGATCTGCCTGCGATAGCCGTGGACTGGATAGAGCGTCGCAGGGAGCGCGGGTGACGCCCGCGGGCGGGGAAGGCGCGGCGGAGCCCCCCTGCGGCGCACCTCAGTTGCGCGTTAGCCCGAAGGATGTACAATGAGGATGCAGGATTATGGGTCTCATCTCTGCGAGCTCAAAGAACGGGGAAATATATGGCTGATCGTCCCGTTGAGAATAAGAAGCGCGTGCTGATCTACATTGAGGACGAGCCTGCCATGATCGAGCTGGTAAAGCTGATCCTGGAAGGCCATGGGTATCAGGTGATCGCCGCTACCGGGGGGCAGGAGGGGCTGGACGTTATACGGGAGACCAAGCCCGATCTCGTCCTGCTCGACTTGATGATGCCTGATATGAACGGCTGGGACGTATACCAGCAGATGAAGGCTGATGAGTACATGAAGGGAATCCCCGTCATCGTGGTCACGGCCAAGGCCCAGAATATTGACAAAGTGCTGGGGCTACATGTCGCCAAGGTTCAGGATTACGTCACCAAGCCTTTCAGTCCGGCCCAGCTTCTGAGCAGCGTTCGCCGCGTTCTCGGTGAGGACGTGGAAGAGGCGGAATAGGCGCAGGCCTGCAGGGCCGGGTAGCTGGCCTGACCTCCGGCGCTTCCAATCACGGGGAATCATTCATCGTGGGGGAGCACCAGCCCCCTTTAATTGTGCTTTTGTGGGGAAGCCTCGCTATCGAAGCGAGGCTTTCTCGTGGTCTGTGGCCTTCCCCTCTTTTGTCCTTGTGTCTGGCCCTCCGGGGGGATACAATCCCTTTACCCGGAGGGTAGAAGCCGGTTTGTGCTGGCTCTCCGGCTGTTTGTTCCTGCTGATTCATCGGGGAAAGAGGGCGTGCGCAAAACAGGCCGCTTGGTCCATGCCGCGAGTGGCGAGGTGTTGCTTGAGCGGGTGCGCTGGTGCGAGTCGTTCGGCTGTAAGCTGCTCGGCCTGATGTTCCGCCGTTCGCTTGGCCCGGACGAGGGGCTGTTGCTGGTCGAGCCGCGTGCCAGCCGCACGGCGAGCGCGATCCACATGCTCTTTATGGCCTTCCCCATTGCCGCGATCTGGCTGGATGACGGCTTCGAGGTGGTGGACAAAGCCCTTGCCCGTCCCTGGCGGCTGGCATACGTCCCTGCCCGACCTGCTCGTTATATTCTGGAAGCCTCTCCTCGCCTGCTCAATCACATCGAAGTTGGAGATAAGCTGGCTTTTGAAGCGCTGGAAAGTTAAGAATCGGCTGTTCACCCTCTGTGGCTGGGCTGTTCTGGCGGCGCTGGTGATCCTCTCGCCGGGGCAGTCCGTGCTGGCTCAGGAAGTCCCCGGCGACGGGCCGGATGTGATCGTGCACATTGTCCGGTCCGGGGAGTCCCTCTCAGATATTGCCGCCCGTTACGGGGTCTCGGCTGAGGCGATTCTGGAAGCAAACGGCCTCAGCGGTGCGCCGGAGGTCTCGGTTGGTCGTCCGCTGATCATCCCTCGCTCGCTTTCTCTCCCCGAAGGGGCAGAGCAGGTGATCGTCGTCGGGCTGGGTGATTCCTTCGATGCGCTTGCTGCCCGTTACGGCGTTCCGGTGGAGGCTCTGGGGTGGCTGAACCGTGTTGTCAACCCGGCGCGTCTCTATGCCGGGCTGACGCTCAGCATCCCCCCCGCTGAGGGTCGGGAAACGGGGCTGGTGCGGCTGGGGGAGGGTGAGTCGCTGTGGCGGGTGGCCCTGCGGAGCAACGTCAATCCCTTCACCCTTGCGCTCGCCAACCGGATCGCCGATCCGCTGCTTGTCGCGCCGGGCCGGTTGCTGCGCCTGCCGGGGGGTGAGACCGGCGGGGAGGCGTTGCCTGCCCCCTGGCGTTCCATTGTCCTTCATCCTCTGCCTCTGGAGCAGGGGCGTACCGGCGGGCTGCGTGTGACGACCGATGTACCCGGAACGCTGAGCGGGACATTTCTCGCGCGGGAGTTGACGTTTATCACCGCTGACGGGGGGCTGAATCATCAGGCCATCTTCGGGCTGGATCGCTGGACCGCGCCGGGGCTGTACCCCCTGACCCTCACCTTTCAGGATCAGGCGGGCACGGTCTGGACCTACAACCGGCTGGTGCTTGTTCGGGATGGCGGGTATGGGTCGGAGACGATCCGCCTGCCGGAGGAGATCGCCGCTGTCCTTGAGGATGCCGACCTGATCGCCGGTGAGAATTTCTACATCCAGAGCAGCATGACGGGCTTCACGCCGGAGCGTTACTGGGATGGCCTGTTCCTGATGCCCTCGACTGGCGTTCTCACTTCTGCCTATGGCACGGCTCGCACTTACAATAACGGGCGCGGGCTGTATTCCTTCCACACCGGAGCGGATTTCGCCGCCCCGGTCGGGACGCCGGTCATAGCTCCGGCCGATGGCGTGGTGGTGGACACCGGCCTGCTCGACATCCGGGGCTTCACAACCATCATTGATCACGGCTGGGGGGTCTATTCCGGCTACTGGCATCAGTCCAGCATCCTTGTGGAGCCGGGCGACACGGTGACCGCCGGGCAGCAGATCGGCACAATCGGCAATTCCGGCCTTTCCACGGCCTCTCATCTCCACTGGGAGCTATGGGTCGGGGGCGTTCAGGTAGACCCGCTCCAGTGGGTGCGCGAGGAATTCCCCTGAGCCGTTGCCTGCCTTTCCCTGATTCTTGACGCACGGCTCACAGTTGGCTAGAATGCCGATCAGCAGGCCCCTGTAGCTCAGAGGACAGAGCAGCAGCCTTCTAAGCTGACGGTCGCAGGTTCGAATCCTGCCAGGGGCGTTGACAGTTTCCCGGACCGCCCTCTGCTGGCGGTTCGGTTTGCTTTTTTGGTTGGCTCCGTGAGCGGGGCAGGGGGGCGTGCTATAATCCCTTTGCGAAAACAGGCTCGCCGTGAGCGAAAATGCGGAAGGGGCGCGAATGCGGATTCTGGCGGTTGATGTTGGCACAGGGACGCAGGATATTCTGCTTTTCGATACCGATCTGCAGGTCGAGAACTGCTTCAAGCTGGTGATGCCCTCGCCCACGATGATGATTGCGCGTCGAGTCAGGGCGGCGACGAAGCGCGGCCAGCCCTTGCTGCTGACCGGCGTCACGATGGGGGGTGGCCCTTCCCACTGGGCGGTGCGCGATCATGCCGGGGCAGGCCATGAAGTGTTTGCCACCCCTCAGGCCGCCCGCACCTTTGATGACGATCTGAGCAATGTTCAGGCGATGGGTGTTCGGGTCGTCAGTGAGGACGAGGCCGCCGCGCTGGCCCGCTCTCGCCCCGATCTGCTCCACCTGACGCTGCATGACTTTGACTACGGGATGATCCGCCGCGCCTTTGAGGCATTTGGTCTGGAGCTGAAGTTAGATGGCGTGGCGGTTGCCGTCTTTGATCATGGTGCGGCCCCGCCCGGCATCTCCGACCGTCAGTTTCGCTTTGACTATCTGGATGAGCGCATCCGCGCCCACAACCGTCTTTCGGCCTTTGCCTTCCCCGCCGATCGGATTCCGGAGATCATGACGCGCCTCCAATCGGTGGTGACGAGCGCTGCGGCGACCGGCCTGTCCGCCGACGTGCCCCTGATGGTGATGGATACCGCTCCGGCGGCGGTGCTGGGCGCGACCCTCGATCCGCAGGTTGGCGGGCGAGAGAGCGTGATCATCACCAACGTTGGGAACTTTCACACGCTCGCCTTCCGGCTTGGCCCCGCCGGTATCGAGGGCGTCTTCGAGCACCACACCGGCTTTCTCGATGCCCCTAAGCTGGATGGTCTCCTGCAGGCGCTGGCCGCCTCGACTCTTCAGCACAGCGACGTGTTCGACGATCACGGGCACGGGGCGCTGGTCTACAACCCGCACCCCCTCCCGCTGGATTTTGTGGGCGTCACGGGCCCGCGCCGCAGCCTGATGACCCGCTCCGCGCTTCCGACGTACTTCGCCGTGCCTTATGGCGACATGATGATCGCCGGGTGCTTCGGACTGGTGCGTGCCTGGGCTGATCTCTACCCCGACCATCGGGCGGCGATCCTTGAGAGCCTCGGCGGTGCGGAACGCGGCGCGCCCTGGGAACTGCTGTAAGGCATCCCCCCTCCGCGCGATCTCACCACACCCCGTCCGGGAAGGTGTTGATCCCTGCGTGGTGTCCGATGCGCTTGTACATCCGTATATCCCCGAACGGTTCGCCCAGAATCCCATCATGGATCGCCCACGCCCGTCCGCGAATGCTCTTCCACGCCTCCGGTTTGCGGAAAGGTGTTGAGCCGTCGAAGCGCTCGAAGTACGCTCCGCCCGGCCTGAGCACCTCGTTGATCCACTCCATCCGGCGGCGTCCCTGAAAGTAGGCGAACCCGTAGCGTTCGTACACGATGGCGTTGTTGTAGGTCAGCGGCTCGATGATCACCATATCGTGCCCCGTGCGGGCCAGAAAGCGTTCAAAGGTGGGGATCGCATGTCGGGAGAGCCGCAACCCCCGCCGCACCTGGCCGGGAGCCAGTCCGGCTTCCATGGCCCGAATCTCCTCCGGGATGTTGCGGCGCAGCGTGCCGAAACGGGTCGGGAGGCCGTGCTCGTCCACGTCCGTGTTGAAGCGAGGTGCTTCCGGGTCGTTGATCACCAGCAGCAGGATCGCGATCTGGAAGTTCAGCGTGTCCGCCATGTGCAGGTAGAAGATCGGGTCCTCGGCGTCCGGCTCATGATACAGTCGGATTTCAACCGAGCGTGTGTCGTAAGGGCAGATGATCTGCAACCGCTCCCGGTCGTAGGGGTCTATGTTGAAGCGCGTCAGAACGGGTTCCGGGATCAGGGAGAGGTAGATCGCCTCCTTGATCTCCGTTTCCAGTTCGTTGATCCCGCGAATGGACTGCGGCCAGCGGAGACGTTCCAGGTCTACGATCCGGCGGCTCATCGGCGACCCTTCCGGCGTTCACTGAGCGCCTGACTGATGCGGCGTTGCGCGTCTCGCTCGGCCAGCGCCGCCCGTTTGTCGTGCAGTTTCTTGCCCCGCGCCAGCGCGATCTCCAGCTTGGCCCGCCCGCGCCGCAGGTAGAGCCGCAGCGGGATGATGGTATAGCCGCGTTGCTGGGCACGATCGGCCCAGCGTGCGATCTCGTGCTTGTGCATCAGCAGCTTGCGCGGGCGGCGCGGCTCGTGGTTTGCGTGGTGGGCAGGATCATACGGCGCGATGTACATGTTGATCACCCACATCTCGCCGTCCCGGTGGATGACGAACGCCTCCTGAATGCTCACATGCCCTGCCCGGATGGACTTTATCTCCGTTCCGGTCAGGACGAGGCCCGCCTCCAGCGTGTCGTGGATATGATATTCGTGGCGGGCCTTGCGATTGGTCGCGATGACCTTGATCTTCTCGTCCTCGCTCACGGTTGCTATTGTCCTGTCTCAAGGTACTGGATCGCTCTCTCGAGCTGGGGGTCCTCCTCGCTCGGCTCGGTGGGAGTCTCGACGATAATATCCGGCGTGATGCCCTCTTCGCTGATCGAGCGGTCGTTGGGGGTGTACCAGTTGGCATAGGTCACCCGCAGTTGCGAGCCGTCCGAAAGGTCAAACTGGAGTTGCACGGATCCCTTCCCGAACGTCGTTTCGCCGATCAGGGTGCCCCGTCCTCTGTCCTGAATGGCCCCCGCGACGATCTCCGAGGCGCTCGCGCTGCCCTCGTTGACCAGCACCACGAGGGGGACATCCTCGGCGATCTGCCCGTCCCGGCTGCGGTGGATACGCTCGTTCCCGTCCACGTCCCGCTGAATCACCACCACCCCTTCCGGCAGGAACAGGTCGGCCACGTCTATTGCCTGATCGAGGAAGCCGCCGGGGTTATTCCGCAGGTCGAGGATGATGGCCTCCGCTCCCTGATCGAGGAGTTCTTCCACCGCGTCGGTCAGGCGTCTGCTTGCCACCGAGTTGAACTCGAAGAGTGCCACGTAACCGATGTTATCATCCAGCATCCGGGCCTCGACGGTCGGGATTTCCAGACGGGCGCGGGTGATGGTGAACTCGAGCAACTGATCTTCGCCCTCACGCACAACGGTGAGCGTGACATCCGTTCCGGCTGGTCCCCGGATCAACAACAGGGCCTCGTTCAGCGTCGCTCTGGTGATGTCCTGCCCGTCCACCGCGACGACGATATCCCCGGCCCGCAGCCCCGCCTGAGCCGCCGGGCCGTCCTCGAAGACGCGGATAATGAAGACGCCCCCGTCCGGTGCTTCCTCAACGTATGCGCCGATCCCCTCGAACTCGCCGCTGTTGTCCTCCCGCAGAATCCGCGCCACCTCCGGCGGAACGAAGGCCGTGTACGGGTCGTCGAGCGTCTCCAGCATCCCGTTGATCGCCCCGTAAATGCGGGTTCGGCGGTCGGGCAGATCGTAGTAGAAGCGGTCTTCAATCGTGTTCCACACTTCCCAGAAGACCTTGAACTCATCCGCCGTTTCCTCGTCCGGGACTCCGGCTGCCGGGACGGGGAGAGCCGAGGGTGGGAAGAACCCCACCGTGCCTGCCACATCCAGCGAGGCCCCCGTCGCCACGCCTGCCACAAAAATCAGCCCTGCCAGTGTCAGCCCCAGCACGGCCACGATGAAGTTCCGCACAGGGCGGCGTTCTCTTTCTCTGTCTGAATTAGCCATCGGTTTCTTATTCCTTATCTGTCTCTCCGGTAAGCCTGAAATCAAGGGAGGCTTATCCTCTGGAGGCCGGAAGAGCCCCGTGGATGCGGCTCCGCCGGAGGGAAGTCAATGCTCTGGGCCACTCTGGATCGATCTATCCGGTCGGCTGGCTGGCGACGGTCAGGCTCTCGTCCAGCACGTCGAGCGCCGCTGTCATGTCAACGTCTACGCCTTCCTGTGGTTCGGTGACGACATCCGGCGTCAGGCCGGCCCCTTCGATCCGGTGATGCTCCGGCGTGAACCACTGAGCGTTGGTGATGTGCAGTGAAGAGCCGTCGCTCAGCGGGAAGATACGCTGCACCGAGCCTTTCCCGAAGCTCTGCTGCCCGATCAGCGTGGCCCGTCCCCGATCCTGAAGCGCTCCGGCGACGATCTCCGAGGCGCTGGCTGTCTGGGCGTTGATCAGGACGACCAGCGGCTCCTCTACCGCGCTTCCCCCGCGCGGCGCGTTGAAGACTCGCTCTTCGGCGTTGGCCTGCTGTTCGTAGAGGATCACGCCTCCGTCGAGGAATTCCCCCGCCACGCCGATCGCCGAGTCAACCAGCCCGCCCCCATTATTGCGTAAATCGAGGATATACGCCTGTGCGCCCTGCTCCTGAAGCTCTCTGATCGCCTGCCGGACCTCTTCCGGGCTGCGCTCCGTAAAGCGTGTGATCTGAATGTAGCCCACGCGGGGGTCTTCGTCCACCAGTTCCCAGAAGGTGGAGGGCAGCAGAATCTCCGCCCGGATGATCTCCACGTCGAAGACTTCCTCGCCGCGTTGCAACGTCAGGACGACCGGCTCTCCCACTTCTCCCCGGATGGCGGATAGCACCCCGTTCATGTCGGGATCGCTGGTGTCCACTTCTACGCCGTCTACCGCCAGGATGATATCACCGGCCTGCACGCCTGCTTCATAGGCCGGGTTGTCGCGATACACTCGCACGATCACGAAGTTGCCCTCTTCGTCTCTCCCCAGTTCGGCCCCGATCCCGCCAAACCGTCCGGCCAGATTGGTCGTGTCCACCTCGGCGGCCTGCGGCTCGACGAAGAAGGTATACGGCTCCTCCAGCGAGGCCACCAGTCCCCTGACCGCCCCGTGTATCCGAACGTCCTCGCCCGGCAGGTCGTAGAGATAATACTGGGCCAGCAGCGAATCCGCTTCCCGGATCAGCTCCAGCGAAATCTCAGAGGAGTTAGCCTGAGTGGTGAGGTGATTGAACAGGTATCCCCCCGCGAACGCTATTCCCAGCAATATGCCGAGTGCCGCTCCCTGTAGAACTGCCTTTCCGATCTCCTGTCCGATCGTTGCCTTCTCGCTCTCTGTCTCCATAAGTTTGTATATGCTTTCCCATCTGCCTGATTGATCAGAGGGCAGAACTCATTAAAC
>DRKO01000086.1 GCA_011051745.1 Chloroflexota bacterium
AGCCGAGATGCGGCAACGCCTGACGGAGGGCAGGCACAATATCCGCCCCTGCCCCGGTGCAAAGGAACTGGTAGCCAGACTGGCAGCGCATAACGAGGTTCTGCTGGGTCTGCTAACCGGCAACTTCCCCGCAACTGCGGCTCTTAAACTCCGTGCGGCGGGTTTCGACCCGACGCTGTTCAAAGTGGGGGTGTACGGAGATGCTTCGGAGGAGCGTGCCGATCTTCCGCTGCTGGCCGTTGAACAGGCCGTCCGGTTAACGGGGGTCCGGTTCAGGGGCCAGCAGATCGTCATCATCGGAGACACGCCCGCGGACGTGGTCTGTGGACGCAATGTCGGTGCACGGAGCATCGCTGTGCTGACGGGCTGGAGCACACGTGAGGAACTGGAGGCGGCGGGCGCTCACTACATCTTTGAAGATCTGACGGACACCGAGGCGGTGCTGGAGGCTATTTTTGCACCGGAAGGCGCGGCCTGATCACTGTTCCCCTGTGCGGGCCACAAGGACGCGGCCATCCGAAGACTCGTTGCCGCAAACGGGCAAACGCTCGCCCGTGTCAGGGAGCCACACTCCGACAAAGACAGAGTAGGCTTCCTCCTCTGGCAGGGAGATAATCCGCACATCTTCGAGCGAGGTTCCAACCGGCCACAAGCTGAATGGATAGAGGCCCGCGAGGGGGTCTCCATCGGCCTGTGCGACGGTCGTCCCCTCCGCATCGGTCACGTGGACAAACACTGTCGGGGTTCCCTCTGGCTTCTGCGTTAGCTCCCATCTTAGCGTGAGTTGCAATGTCTGCCCCCTCAGCACTGAATCCGCGCTCCATAGGGTGAGCGAGTCTCCAAAACAGGCCACCGGCCTGCCGGATGGCGGGGTCTCCACCACCTGCCCGGCAGGGAGCAGGTGTATCACTTCGCTTCGATAGTCAGCCACGTACACTCGATACCCGGAGGTGATCAGAGTCCCAAGCCCCTCCCCGTCAAGCGGGTTGCCGTAGACGGTTCGTATATATTCCACGGGCGGGAGGATGCGCCCCACCGCTATGGCTGTGTCATCAGGGCGGGTTGTGCCAAGGTGCGCTCCGGCGATCTCCTCGTCCGGAACCTGAGGGGGGAGCAGAATCGCACCCCCTGCAAAGTAGGGATAAAGGCTCTGTCGAGGTGCGAGGCGGTCAGGCAGGTTGACGAACAGTAGCGGCACATCCGGGCTGGCTTCAGCCGCCTGCGCTGCTTCCCGGATGGCCTCTCCTCCCCGCAGGTGCCAGTTGATCCCTGTCCATATAAAGATGATGCCGGGCAGCAATGCGACAACAACCAGTCCGCCCTTCACGAGACGAGAGAAACGGCGCACGGAGGCCAAGCCAGTGCCCCACCACAGCGCCGCACCGACGGCTGCCGGGTAAAGGAAGCGGGGTGCATCGGCCAGCCACGCCGGACGCATCGTCACCAGCGCCGGGCCGATGCTTACCAGGAACCAGCCTCCACTGAGAAACGCAACGTGCCACGCGCGGCGTGTCAGCCCTATCAACAGGCCGACGCTCAACAGCGCGGCTATCCAGATTGCCAGGGCAGAAGGCACGTTGATCTGTGAGAGTGCCGTTGAGAAGGGAAGCAATGGGAATGAAAGCCCCTCTATCAGGAGAGTGCCGTTCTGCGCGAGAACGCCGGGGCTGAGGTTGAGCGTAGAAATCCCTCCACTGCGTATCTGAAGCCACAGGCCCAGAAAGGCCAGATCGAGACCCAGATGGGCAAGCGGCCAGGGCGAGAGCGGCTGGCAATCTCGCTGGCGTGACTTAAGCCAGATAGCCAGTTCGGTCAGGGCGATCAACAGGCCGATCAGCATTCCGTTCTCGTGGGCAAAGGGGGCCAGTCCGGCGATGGTGAGGGAGAGAAGCATCCAGGCCGGAGAGCCGCTCCGTCGGGCCCGCCAGTATGCCAGCACGCTCAGCACGCTCAGGGCCGTGACAAGCGGATAAAACACAGCGCTCACCCAGGGGACGGCCTGATAAGCGAACGGGAAGGCCGCGAAAAAGGCCGCCGCGAAGACCCCGCTCAGCCCAGGGACAGAACGCGCTGAATTGTCCTCCAGTTCTACGGCCAGCCAACCGACCAGCCCGGCGGCCAGAGTGTGGCCGATCAGGTTTAACAGACGCAGACCGGAAGGCGTGAAAGGAAGCCCCGCGCTGCGCCAGAGTATCCACAATGAGAAAGCGAGAGGGCGATAGTACCCGTATGGGCTGACCTGCTGCCACAGGTCCCCCGGCGAGAGGGTACGTAGCCAGGGGATCTGAACCAGATCGTCAGAGTAGAAAGGCAGACGTAGGCTCCGTCCGTACAGCGCCGCTGTGAGCGCTATGGATACGGACAGGATCAGCGCAGGATTGAGCCATGCGCGGGGGGAGGAGGGCAGGGTAACTTTTTCAGGTGATGCTTTCTGCATCGGCCCCCCGCTCTACGGCTCGACCCGTACCGGCCCCAGGATGAACCGGTCACCGGAGAGGTTCCCCTCCGGATCAAAGAAGGGTGCGCGTTGCAGAGTCATGAAGCCGTACATCCCGACCTCGATCAGATACTCGCCGGGAGGGGTGTCAGGCGTTATCGTCAGACGATAGGGGTCAGTTACCGTCTGGCCCGGAACCCACTTTGGGAACCACAGAAAGGTGGGGAAAGCACCCCCCAGCGGAGGGGCGTCCTGCTGGGCGACAACCTGATTCCCGCCATCTATCAGGTGAATAAATACCTTCCAGTTTTCATCGGGGCGGCCGAGAGCCGTCCACGTTAGACGGATACGGAGTGTGTCGCCCGGGCGCACGATCAGGGGCTCCTGCCAGACGGCCTCTCGCCGTTGCCCGCTGGCTGAGACTGAAGCCCGCACCAGCCCGGCCTGATGGGCGATGTCGGCCATCAGGACCTCCGGCGGCGTCCGTACTGGGTGGGCGGGGTCCTCAACGATGGTGATCGTCCCCAGTTCCACCATGGCCTCCCCGTTCTCAAAGGTCAGTTCCCGGTTGCGCATAAGATCACGCAGCCCCAGCCTCAGCGGGTACTCGCCGGGGGAGGCATTGAGGGGTGCGCGGAGATCGTAGCGCTCGACGATCGTCTCACCGGGCTGCCACCAGGGCGTCAGCCAGTGGCTATCAGTCGTATAGTTGAACGTCACATCGCCCAGTGTGGTATAAGGGAAGATGATACCCTCCGGCGTCTCCCCGGCGTAGAGGGCAATTGTCAGGGGGATCGCCTCGCCGGGGGCAACGGCCCTCACAGGCAGATCGACTCCCACAACTGTCACCGGCCCGACGCTGGCGTTGAGCGGCACTGACATCTGAGCGGGCTCTATCGCCGGTGCTGGCAGCACGCGATACAGTCTACGCCCGACGGGGCGTAGCCGGAACCCCTCTTCGATCAACTCGCGTTGATAGCCGGAGACATAAACGGGGCCGTCCTCGATGTTCGCCCACACGTTATCTACCCAGGGGCGCTCGGAAGTCGTTGCGACAAAGACCAGCCGTACATCGGTCTCATCCAGTTCTCGCCCCTCAACCCACTGCGCATACCAGAGCGGCGTCAGGTGCTCCCAGTGGGCCAGCAGAGTCGCCCGTTCGCCTCGCCCTTCGAAGTAGGTGTAGACCTCCTCGACCCAGTTCTCGGCCTCGCGGTAATCACGAAGCGAGATGACAGGGGCCAGCGTGACCCCGCGCCCAAACGGGATTGCCAGCAGAGCAAGGGCAATGGCGGCCTGCAGGGTACGGGGAGCTGTTCCAAGTGGCAGGTGTGCCCGCTCAAATAGCGCTGCGGCCCCGGCTCCGGCCAGAATCATCAGGGCAACGAAAGGGATCATCAGGTATGCCATCACATCCTGAATGGTGTTGATGATGAAAATCAGGTTGATTCCCACAAACAGCGTGAGCAGCAGCCCCACCTGCCAGCGGTGTGACCAGAGCCAGCCCAGCCCCAGCCCCATCAGAACGATCACGGGCAGGCTGGCCTGCAGGCGCAGCAGCGACCAGAACACCAGCAAACGATCTGGCTGATCAGCCGGGCCGAAGTAGAACAGGTTAACGCGCAAGCCCCGTGCCAGCACCAGATCGAGAAAGCCGTTGAGCGTGTTGGTGTTCTGCGGGCCGAAGGGGACCGGTGGGGGCAGGCTGGCCCGGAGTGGCAGGTAGAGCCACACGCTCAGGCCCAGCAGAGCAAACCCGATCATCTTGAGCAGCATCTGCCAGTTGACCGCAAGGTGCGGTCTCCTCAGCACGGAGATCAGCTTCCGCCGGTCGAGCAGATCACGCGGGCCTGTGATGAGTGTACGGGCCGCCGGTTGAAAAAGAACCTCCGGCCCGGCAACGAGGATGAAGGCAGCGTAGGCCGGGAAGCTGAATACAAGCAGAGGATGATGCGTTACGCTCAGCCCGGCCACGAGGCAGAAGGCGTATAGCCACCGGTTGTCAAACTCACCTGTTGTCCTACCGCTCTGTTCCCAGCGCAATAGCAGGAACAGGCTCAGTGTCGCCAG
>DRKO01000087.1 GCA_011051745.1 Chloroflexota bacterium
AGCCCGAAGTTGGAGAATATCTCGAACCACCCCCAGATCACGACCGCGTACTGATACTTGCCCGACCCCGCCGGCCCGAGGATGCGCAGTGAGATGAACGCGAAGGCGAACAGGATGCCCTTGTTGAACAGATTTAGCACAATCGGGGCCAGCGAGTTCTTGGCGACGCGCTTTGCCTCGCTTGCCTCTGCCTCCTCGCGGTAGGCGTACCGCCACACCCAGACCGCCGCCGCAAACACGATCGTCATCCCCGCCATGAAGGAGATGAACCCGCCCAGCTTGACGGAGTCGGGGCTGTACTTCATGCGGACGGTCCACGCGCCCGGCTCCAGCAGCACGCCCCGGAAGTTGCCGTCCACCGGCCAGACTTCCGCCTCCTGCTCCGCCTCCTCGCCCTCTCCGAAGGGGCGCACCCAGGCCTTCCAGCCGGGGAAGTTGCTGTCGGTGACGATCAGCCAGCTCTGCCGCTCGACCTGCACATCCACCAGGATTTGATTGGGCGTGTACGCCGTGATGCGGGCCGGGGCGGGATGGCCGTTCAGCCCGATCAGCGTATTTTCAGGGATGGGCGGGGGGGAATCGTCGAGCGCGACCAGCACGTACTGGCGCACGTCAAGGCGCGTCGCCTGCTCCTCGAAGGAGGGCAGGGCAGGGTCGCCGTCCGCCCCGTAATACACCGTGCTGAAGGCGGGCAGCGTGAAGGCGCGGGGCATCGCGCCCGCGTTTTCGTAGATCAGAACGGCCTCGTCCTGATAGGCCAGCTCATACCGGGGGTTCTCGATAGGCCTCTCGGTAACGACGTAGCGGACGTTCAGCAGGTCGAGCAGGGGGGAGTCGAGCGCCTGCGGATAGGTGCTGTAGAGGGGAGCGATGCGGTTATAGAGCAGGTCGCCCTGTGGCTGGATAAGGCGCATATAGTCCGCGTACTGGCCGGGGATCAGGCTGTCATACCCGCTCGCGTCCTGCAACCCGTGCAGCCAGCCGATGTTGGCGTTCATCGTGTCCGCCCCCGGCTCCTCGTAGGCGATGAAGCGCCAGGGGTCGCTTTCGTCCATCTGCCCCCGCAGCCACGCGATGGAAGGCGGAACGACCTCCAGCAGGGCCGGGTCGTTGGCGGGGTAGAAGCCCCACGTCGCCGCGCCGAGGTCAGCGATCACGACCAGAACGGCCAGCGGCTTCCAGAGCGGCCTGTAGCGCAGTGCGTCGGGCACGGCACGTTGCATTTTCAGCCTTCCGGCCACTTCCCCGAAGGTGGTTCCCCGCCGCGCGGCGAGGAGGACGATCCCGCTCAGGATCAGCATCAGGGCGAAAAGCGCGAAGTTCCAGAACTGATACGAGTAGAACGACCGGCCATCGGGGAAGGCGTTCGGCGCGAGCGCCAGCCCCTCGAAGACGCGCTGCACGGGGTCCGCGATCCGGCTGTAAAAGGCGCGGCTACCGGCCAGCGCGGCCACGATCAGCCCGCCCCCGATGATCCCTCCCCGGCCGAGCAGTTCTGCCAGCCGATCCTGAAGGGGCACTTCGCGCGAGCCGCCCAGCCGCCACGTCGGCGGGCGCATCAACTCGACGGCGAATCCGGCCAGCAACGCGACGCTCAGCGTGAGCGGCCACACCCAGCGAAACGGCGAATGAGATTGATTGATAAACGGCAGGCCGTAGTAGAGCAGCGCATAGGTCGGCGTGCCGAACACGAACGAAACCGAGAGCAGCGCCAGCGTCCCGAAGATGGCGCGGTACGGGCGGCCCGGCTCCTCACGACCGACGTTTCGGATCGGGACGGCCCGCCGTGCCCGGCGGTAGGGCAGCCGCCCCACCAGCCAGTGGGCAACCGCGATCAGCGCCAGCGCCATCGGCAGCAGGCCCATGTAGGCCCCGCCCTCGACGTAGTTCTTGATCCCCCAGTCCGTGCTGGTCACCGGATCGCCGTAGGCGTTGACGGTGAGCGGGACGCGCCGCCAGGTGAACACGTCGAGGATGCTGTGGTGGGCGGGGTTCCCGAAGAAGTTGGGGATGAAGAAGGCGATCAGCCGGCGGGCGGGGTAAGCCCAGCCCCGCACCTGCTCGAGCGTAACCGCGCCCTCGCGGAAGCTGCGGCTGGCGAGTTCGTAGGAGGGGAGACTCTGGATCGCGCCCAGCGCCAGCCCCAGCCCGACCAGCGCCGCCAGCCACGCGGCGCGGCGGATGGCCCGCTTCCACACGCCCGCCTCGGCCCGTCCGGCGATCACTCCGGCGGCCAGCCGCCAGAGGGCGTAAAAGGCCATCACCAGCAGCGTAAAATACAGTGCCTCGACGTGTCCGGCCAGCGCCGCCATGCCCAGCCCGATCGCGCCGATTGCCACCCAGGGGATGGTGGCCGGTTGCCCGCCCAGTGCCTTCCCCTGCCGCAGCGTTAACTCGATCATCGCCAGCTCGAGCGGCAGCCACGCCGCCGCCGCGATGATCATGGGGAAGACGACGCTCACCATGTAGAAGCCGCTCAACTGATAGGCCAGCGCCGCCACCGCCCCGCCAAAGCGCCTGATCCCCAGCACGCGGGCCAGAACGTACATGTTGACCGCCGCGATCCACAGTTGCGAGACGGCGAACCAGCCGTAGGCCGTCGGGAGCGGCAGGATGAGGAACAGCAGGCTGAAGGGATAGAGCGTCAGGCTCTGCCCGGCGGCGAGGAAGGGGGCTCCGGCCAGAATATAGGGTTGCCAGAGCGGTAACTCGCCCGCCGCGACCTGCTCATGGACGAATTGCCGCCAGGGGACGTTTTCGAGGATCAGGTCGGAGAGCAGGCCGTTGTGCGGCCTTCCGATGCCGTATTCGTCCGCCAGCGAGCGGTACGGCTCCCACTGGAAGAGGTTGTCCACCGGCAGAAGCGTTTTCCCGCCCACCGTCTGCGGGAGGAAGAACAGCAGGGGGACGGCCAGCAGAAAGGCCACGATGATCAGGTCGGGCAGGATGGGGCGCAGTCGTTCTCGCATAGGCATGGCTTTCACAGAGTGTACATGAAAGGGGCGCACCGAAGCCTCGCGCAGCCCCCGTGTGGTTCGCCATGATAACGGATTGAGACAGGGAGTTCAAATACTCCCGCCCGGGTGTATACGGTCGAGGACAGAGGAAGGGAGCGGAGAGCGGGGGAGCCTGCGCCTCACAGCCCGTCCACCGAGGCGACCCGCTCCCAGCCGCCCGCGTAGCGCGTCACCAGCCCCAGATCGTCCACCTCGAGGGCCGTCACATAGCTTCCCCCTCTGGCCTCGTAGCGGTAGCGGTACTTGCTGAGGCGGCTGTAACGCTGCCGCAGGGGGTACACCCGCATGGTGGGCGGGCGGACCCACGCCGCCACCGTCTCTGCCCGCTCGCCGACCTTCAGGTTCAGCCGCCGGATGGAAAGGGTGTTGGTGGCCGGGGTGATGCCCAGATCGATATCATAGCATCCCGCCAGGGCCTCAACTTCGTTGCAGTTCACCTGCCAGCGCTGATGCTCGTCCACCTTGATCTCGAGCAACTCGCTGAACTTCCCCATCTGGATCGCGATGTGCGCCAGACGTGTCTCCCAGGCGGGCGTACACACGATCCGGTAACCCACCCGCATCGGACGCCCATCCAGGGCGGCGATCACCGTCCCGCTCAGTTGCCAGCCCTCATCGAGTTTTGAGAGAGTGAAGTACTCCGCGCCGGGCGTGTCGAGCCACCGCCACAGCACAGAGCGCACCAACCGGCTCATCGGCCCCCTCTGGCTACCCTCCCGACGTGGAGTCACCGCCGGATACAGTCAGGGGAACGCGCCCTTTTGAACGCGCTCCCCCCCAAATATGGAACGTGTTGGAGATTTTTACAAGTCCGCCCGCGCCGGGGGCACATTTGCCCTCCGCCACCCGCCGATCCGCCCCGCCCTACCCGTTCACCCTCCAGACGTGAATCACCGGGCGATACTCATCCGCCAGACGCTCCACCACGTACAGCAGCCCGTGCTCCCGATCGAAGGCCGCCGCGCCGAGGAGGTCTCGCTTGTAGTCCTCCGGCCTCAGTTGAGGGTCAAACAGCACATCGTCCACCACGAGCACGGCATACGGCTGTGGTTCCCAGCTCTCCATCCTGCCCTGAGCGACGGCGGCCAGATCGGCGGGGTTGTAAAAGATGATCTGCGCCTGATAATCCTCCGCCCAGTAGCCCCGATCGTCATACGGCCACTCTGGAGGTTCCGGGCAGGTGGGGGGCGTCTGCTCCGCGCAATCGTAAGGCCAGACGACCCCGTTAGCGAAGCCATACCAGGATCGTCCCACCGCCTTCGTCCCCACGAAGATCACCGCCGACCTCCCGCCCGCCGTCAGCCAGGCCCCGCCCCACCAGTGATCGGCCTCCTGATAGCCGTTCATCTGGGTGCTTTCGTCGCTGACGATCTCGACCGCCCCCGGCTCCTGATGGCCGTATAGCAGCAACGGCGTGACGGAGCTCAGCGTCGCGCCGGGCGGCGGCGGATTCCCCTCGTTCCAGGGACCATAAGCGAAGAGTGCCGGGCCGCGCCCGCCCCACACCCCCTCCCGGAAGCGTCCGGTTGCCAGCCGCAGGCCGGGGGTGTACTGCGCCGCCCACGCCTCTGGAATCTCGAACAGGTAATCGCTGGTCACGTAGTTTGTGAAGCCCTCGAGCGCCCAGGGACCGGCTGACCGGGGGTCGGAGAGGGTGACCTCGGCCCAGCCGTGAGAAGGATCGCCGAACTCCTGAAAGTGCCATCCCCAGACGAAGTGCAGTTTGCCGCTGGTCTGCTCACCCTGCGGCGGGAGATAGGCCAGATCGGCGACGGGCAGGTCCACCTCCTCCGCGTTGAATATCCCGCCGGTCAGGTCTCCGAAGGGTTGCAGCGTGGCGGCGACGTTCAGGTCCTCCACGTTGTCGGAGATCACCGGCGCGGGGATGCTGATCTCCGAAACGTAAAGTTGCTGATCGTGCCCGATCCCGAACAGCGATCCGGGGAAGCCGTCATCCGGCCCATCGGGGTCGCCGTCGGGGTAGTAGGTCAGGCCCTGCCCGCCGTACTCCCAGTTGGAGCCGCCGGAGCCTTCCGGCAGCCGGAACGCTCCCAGATATTCCAGTTCTTCGGGCAGGATCAGCCCCTCGGAGGGTGGGAGAGCGGTCGGGGAGGGAGTTTCGCGCGGGGGTTCAGCCGTTGCAGGTTCCCCCGCCTCTTCCGCGGCCGGGGCCGCCGTCTCTCCCGCTCCAGAGAGGGCGGGGAGGTTACACGCCAGCGTGGAGGCCAGCAGGAAGAGCGAGCCTGCCAGCAATGCGCAGCGCCGCTTCATGGGGATCAACTCCTTTCATGGTGAGAGTGTCTGATGCTTCAGGCGCTCCCTTTCGTGGCGGGGAAGAGATGCCCTCGCTCTCTCATCGGGGGCATCTCGACTCCCCGTCAGTAAACGATCTCACGGCAGATGCAGTGCGTGGCGTCGCACCAGTACCCCTCCCCGCAATCGGAGTCCTGCTCGCACTCCTCGCCCGGCTCCACAATGCCGTTCCCGCACACCGGAGCCACATAGACGCACACGCAATCAACGCACCGCTCCAGCGAGCCGCCGCAATCGGCGTCCTGCTCGCACTGTTCGCCTGCTTCCACCACGCCGTTTCCGCACACCGGCGGGCAGGGGCCGCAGTCCTCCTCGCAGGTCGTGCAGTCCTCCCCCCGATCCGCCTCACAGACGCCGTTCCCGCAGCATGGCCCGCAGTCCGCCTCGCAGGTCGCGCAGTCCTCCCCGTAGTCCGGCTCACAGACGCCGTTCCCGCAGCACTCGCCGCAGTCCTCCGGGCAGGCGTAGCAACTCTCGCCTTCCTCGCAGACCCCGTCTCCGCAGCCCGCGCACCCCACCGCATCACTGATGGGGATCAGGCTGGTATCGCCCAGCGGAGTCACCACGCCGGTGTAAATCCAGCCGATCTGATCCTCGCCCGGATAATCGGTCTTGAACCACAGTTGATCGCGGCTGTACTCCAGCAGGTTGATCACCGTATCTTTATCGGCAAAGCCGATGATCGGGCAGAGCGGGCCGGGGCCGGAACGGATGTTGGCCCGTGTCGTCACCCGCCCCTGAACGGCCACCTGAGCGTCCTCTCCGGCGGGCTGTTCGCCTTCCTGAGAGGAACTCTCGCCGCTCCCCTCTCCTGCCACGGTCAGCACCACCGAGGCCGGTTCGCTGGCCGTGCCGTCCTGCCGGTAAGCAATTGCCGTGATGACCGTCCGCCCTCCGGCGGTCGGCGTCCAGAGGGTCTCGACGGCGAAGGAAGCCTGCGGGCCGCCGGGCGGCTCCTCCGAGGCGACGACTTCGCCGTTCACCAGCACTTCAACGCGGGCCACGCCCGGCCCGCCCGGATCGGAAGCCGCGCAGGAGATGCTCACCGGCTGGTTGAGCGGGACGCTGCTCCCCGATTCGGGGGACGTGATCTCAACCGTAAGCCCACCACCGCCACCCCCGCCGGTCGAGAGATTGCAGGCCAGGGCAGCCACCAGAAGCGCCGCCGGAGCCACAGGCCACAGAAGCCGGAAAGTGACGATGCGCCTCATGATCACCCTCCTTTATCAGGCTGTGGGTCACACTGGTTGCCGGTATAAAGCTATCCTCTTTCCTCCAGACAGGTACAGGTGATCAGATCGGATACCTTTTCCGCCGTCTGTTTCACACAGCGGAGAGACGGTCCGGTGAGCATGAACGGAGAACCTCCACGGCCTCGATTCCGTGCCGCTGGCACGGCTCAACTGTAGTATAGAAAAGTGTGCGATTTATCACAAGCGGGTGGGAAGTATCCCTCGGAGGAAATACGGGGTGAGACCGGTCGCTAACGACTCAGCCTGAGCGGCAACACCAGCGCGACGGTGACGCCCTCCCCTTCCTGACTGTGGATGCGGAGCTGCCCCTGATTGGCCTCGACCACGCTCCGCGCGACGTACAGGCCCAGCCCCAGACCGCGCACCCGTCCTTCTTCCTGCTTGGTCGTGTAGGTCGGGTCGAAGATATGCTCCAGCTCATCGGAGGGGATGCCGGGGCCGACGTTGCGGATCGCCAGATAGAGCCGGTCTCCGTATACCTCGGCCGTGATCCAGATGCGACGATCCACCACCCCTGCCCGTTTCATCGCCTCAACGGCGTTGTGGAGGATGTTCTCTATCGCCTGTCCGATCTGGGACGGGCGGGTTTCGAGTACGATGTGCTCCTCCGGCAGGGCAATGCTGACCTCGCAATCGTCCAGCCCCCCCAGCGCCCGCGTCCGATCAACCGCTATGCCGATCAGTTCCCCCACCGTGATGGTCTGCACATCCTCCGAGACGAAGGAGAGCATCCGCAGCGCGTTCATCGTTTCCTCAAGGCGGCGGGTCGCCTTCTGGATGATCTCGATGTGCTCCTGATTGGAGGCGCTGAGTTCCTGTGTGCGGTCGATCAGTTCAGCGCTCAGGCGGATGGCGCACAGCGGGTTGTTGATCTCGTGCGCCAGCCCCTGGGCGATCTGGCGCACCAGTGCGATGTTCTCTCTGGCGGAGAGCGTCCTGTGGGCCTGAATCAGCTCGGACATCCCCTGTTCGAGCCGGGCCAGACGGGCGGCTTCCTCTTCCATCTGGCGGCGATAATCGAGCGCCCGTTTCACGCTCTCCTGAATGGACCGAAGGCCGGTCGGCTTCTCCAGAAAATCGTAAGCGCCGTCTCGCAGGGCCCTGATGATTCGTTCTCTGGAGCTGTACGCCGTGATGATGATCACAGGGGTGAGGGGGTTCTCGGTGCGGAAATCGGAGAGCAACGCGAGGCCGTCATGGTCGGGCAGCATGATGTCCAGCATCAGCACATCGGGCGGGTCCTCCCGGATGATGGTCCGCGCTTCCTCGCCGTCGAGCGCGACGGAGACGCGGTACGATTCCAGGGCCCGCGCGATCAGATCGCCCGTCATGGCCTCGTCGTCTATTACAAGTATGTGGGGTGGTTTTTGCATGGCGTCCGCCCTGTCAAGAGAGTTGCCAGAGAACGAGAATTCACCCATCCCGGGGCCCCCTCCCCCTGACAGAGCCTTATGGGTCATGTGCCTTCCACCCCTGTGCGGGATGTCCGGCACGCCATGATTATACCACACAGGCCGGAGTTATCCGGCTCCGCCATGAAATTTTCATTAATTTTGCCTGAAAGCGCGGCTTCCCCTCTCGCCCCCGCCACCATACGCTGGTTGAAGGGAACCCCGCCAAAAGGATAAACTCTATCCACAATCTATGGTATACTGGTGAGCGCTCTGTCCGGCGGCTCATTCCCCGGCAGGCGGTGCGCTCTCTGGAGAAAAGACCTGATGGGATAACCGTATATGCTCACGATCTTCATTCTGGCCGCGCTCGGCTTTCTGGCGGGCCTTGCCGTCCACCTGCTCGCCTTCACGGGGGCCGTCCCCGTGTCGCTGTCCACCGCGTTTGCCCTCTTCTTTCCGGCCCTGATCGTCGCCGGAGCGCTGAACGCCCTCATCGTCCTGAAGCGCAGGCGGGAATACGTTCACCTGCCGCGTGGCGAGTTCTGGTATTTCATGACGCGCCGCGCTCCGGCCTGGATGCGCTCGCTTCAGGTCGCGTTCCTGCTCTACGTCCTCTTTAACTACATCCTGACGATGGTCATCGTCAACCGGGGCGGCTTTCCCCGCATCATGGATGGCCGGTACTATCTGATGAGCTACCGCGACATCCTGGAGGAATTGACGCAGCGCGAATACCTGAGGCATGCGGCCTATGCGATGCGGATGTTGAGCAGCATGTTAATGGCCGTTTACTTCAGTGCGCTGACGCGCTGGGTCTCCGGCTGGGTCCCCCCGACCACACAGACCGGGCGGGAGCCTGCCCCTCCGGCGGAAATCCTGCCCCGCAACCCGTAGGGGCGAGGCACACCCCCGCCCTCGGCGAATCGCTCGCCCTCCGCCATATG
>DRKO01000088.1 GCA_011051745.1 Chloroflexota bacterium
CGCTATCGCTCTCTCCGTCTGCTTCCCGCCCATCGTCGGGGTCATAGGGGTAGAAAGCGTAGATGCTGCTCACCCATTCCCACAGGTTGCCGCTCATATCCAGTGCGCCCACCCACGAGACGCCGCCCGGCCTGCTCCCCACCACTGCCGGTCGTCCGCCTGAGTCGTCCCCGTACACCGCGTTGAGGGCCACAAACTCATCCCCCCAGGGATACAGCAGCCCATCCGGCCCCCGGGCTGCATATTCCCACTCTGCCTCGGTCGGCAGCCGCGCCCCCCGGCTCTCACAGTGCGCAACGGCCTCGAACCAGTTCACACAGTTGCGTGGCTGATCATCCTCCGATGAGTATTCCTCGCACCCCGCCGAGCCGTACCGGGCGTTGGTGACCTCGTAAACGTCGATCCAGAACGGCTCTTCAAAGCACACTTCATGCACCGGCTGCTCGTTGCTCTCCTCATTCGCGCTGCCCATCTGGAAGCACCCCGCCGGAACAAGCGCCATCGGCACGCCCTCAAACTCCTGAATGAACGGCGTCCACCCATCGTTTGAGGAAACGCCCGCCCTCGCCAGTGTGTACGCCAGCGCGACGGGATCAGCGGTCGGCTCGGACGTTACAGCAGCGGTCGGGGACGGAGGAAGCGGGGTCAGGGTCGGCGTGACGGTCGGGGTCGGGGAATCCGTCGCCTCTACGGAGACCACCTCGACGGAGGTCACCTCGACGGGCCCGGCTTCCGGCGTCGGGCCTCCCTCGCCTCCCAGCACCCCGCTGAGCACCGCCACCCCGACCGCTCCCACCAGCACGATCAGCATCACCACGATGCCTATCGCCCTTTCAAGCCATCGGTGTTGTGGAGAGGGTTCTGGCCTGAGAGGCGGCCTCCTGAGCGTCTCACCTCCGGGCCTCGCTGGTGGGGTGGAGGTCATCTCCGGCTTCACTCCGTACAGAGGAGAATGGGGGGCCGTCACCGCTCCAGCCTCCGCCTCTGACTCCGTCCCGTGTGGGGAATAAACTCTAGCCTCCTCCCCCTGCGCCGCCTCCGGCAGGTGGAGCGGAGCAGCCGGGCGCGGTTCCGGCGACTGTTCGGGGGTCTGTTCGCGCGGCAGCAGGACGAGCAACCGCTTCAATCCGGCTTCGTACCTGTCCCCTCGCAGGTCGTACATTTCCAGTACGGCCAGGCGGTAGGGCACTTTGCAGTCCCGGTAGAGCACCGGGTACACGGGACGGCCCTGCCGGATGAAGTAGCTCCATTCCGCCTCGACCTCGGCGCTCTTCACCGAGTCCGGGGAGAGCACCACGATCATATGCGTGCACTCGCCCAGTGCCCGGTTGACCGCCCGCCGCCAGCCAACCGTATTGGCCGCGATGTCATGCGGGATATCGGTCTGGTCCCGCCAGATCGGCACGCCAGCCGCTTTCAGGTCGGCGGCCAGACGGTCCACAAATTCACTGTCCCTGTGGCTGTAACTGAGGAATACTCTCATTTCTGGCGCTCTCAGAGGGGGTGAGGGATCGCTCCCGATATACGCTTACCCTCAGTATACCCGCATTTATGAAGGCTGAGAATACGAATTCTGGCGGGGGCAGCGCAAGGCTGGATGTCTCCCGCGCCTCGCTCCGGGATTTTCTCTTCCCTCCCGACCCTGTATAATACCCGCCATGACATCTCTACTCGACCGGCTCTTATCTACCTCACTGCTCGTGACGACCCTCGTCGCCTGCGCCGCGTGTGCTCCGCCGCAGCCCGTCGGAGAAGAATCTCCCTCCCCGGCGGGTGACTTCACCCCCACCACCTCACCCCAGCCGCTCATCCCGCAGGCGACGGCGACCCCCGGAGCCGTCTGGCAGAGCACCAACCCCGGCGGAGGCGGCGCATTCGCGACGGTGGGCGCTGGCCCGTCGGGCGTCATCATCGCCGCCAGCGACCTGAGCGGCGCGTACCGCAGCCTGGATCGCGGGCAGAGCTGGGACGTGATCGGCTCCTACCGGGGCCTGACCAGCACCCACGTGAGCGGGATCGGCTTCGACCCCACCGACCCCGCCATCCTGTATCTGGGGACGGACGACGGCATCTTCCGCAGCCATGACACCGGCGAGACGGTCCAGCAGGTGTTGAGCGGCGGCTACGTCACCGATATTGCGGTCGCGGCCAGCGACCCTCGCCTGGTCTATGCCGCCTATCACTCCGAATGGGACTCCGACGACGGCCACATCTACCGGAGCGACGACGGCGGCCTGACGTGGGAACCGGTGAGCGTGGATCTGCCGCCGGGGCTGCGAATCCTCAAACTGATCGTCAGCCCGCGCGATGCGGACGTGGTCTACCTGCTCTCCGGCGAGGGGCGGTTTGCCTCCGGCCCGCCCGCCGCCTTCCGGAGCATGGACGGCGGCGTCCACTGGGAGCCGATCAGTGTGGCGCCAGGGCGGGTGCCGGGCCGGGTGATGGACATCGCCCTCAGCCGCGCGAACCCCTCCACCCTCTATCTGACGACCTACAACATCGAACCCGATCTCTATGGCTACCTCTACCGCAGCGAGGACGGCGGCGAGACGTGGGAGGAAGTCACACACCGGGCCGGGATCATCTGGCTTCATCCCGCCGATCCCCGCCTGATCCGCCTGATTGATGTGGGTGCCCAGTTCCCCTGGGACGAGCGTAACGGCGTCTGGGAGTCGACGGATGGCGGAGCGACGTGGCGGCAGGTGAGCGGCGTCGAGGACTGGGATACCGGCTGGTCGCGGGCCTACTTCGCCTACGAGGCGAGCTTCAATGGGGACGCCCGCACGCTGGGCGAAGACCTCTCCGATCCGGACGCCCTGCTGTGGGCCACCGGCCAGTGGATTTTCGCCACCTTCGACGGCGGACGACGGTTCCAGAACCTCTTCACCGATCAGGTTGCCCCCGGCAGGTGGCGGTCGCGCGGGCTGGATAACGTCGTCATGTTCGGCTTCACCGTCAGCGAGGCCGCGCCGGACGACATCTATCTGGGCTACTTCGATATCGGTTGCTGGCGCAGCCGCGATTACGGCGCAAGCTGGCAGAATTGTAACCACCCCGACTACACCGGCGACTGGGAAGGCCAGGGCGGCAACACGACCACCCTCCTTGCCGACCCGTCCCGCGCGGGGGTCATCTGGACAGCGCAGGCCGCCTCATGGGATGAACCGGGAACCCTGCTGCGCAGTTCGGACGGCGGCGAGACGTGGGAGGCCGTCGGCGCGGGGTTGCCGCCTGCGCCGCTGATGGGCCTCTCCCTCGACCGCGCCAGCCCGGAGGACTCCCGCACGCTGTTTCTGGCGGCGGCGGGCGACGTGTACGTCAGTCACGATGATGGCTACCACTGGTCGCGGGCCTTCAAGTGTGGCGGCTGCCGCGTCACCGCCGTTGATCGCTTCGACGGCGCTCTGGTATACGCGGGCGGCGAGCGCGGCCTGTGGCGTTCCACGGAAGGCGGCGCGGTCGGGACGTGGGAATCGGTCGGCCTGCCGGAGATGTCCGGGGAGGTGAGCGGCGAGGTCTGGGAGTGGGGCTGGGAGGGCGTGATCTCAATCGAGCCGGACCCCCACCGGC
>DRKO01000089.1 GCA_011051745.1 Chloroflexota bacterium
CGCCCCCCCCGCCGCCGCGAGCGGCCCCGTTTGGCGGTGCTGCTGCGTTTCCCCTTCTGCCCTTCCGGCGTCTCCGGCGCGCTGGGGAGCGGCTTCGAGCGGCCTCCTTCCTGAATGCGCGCGCCGCACTCACAGGGCCCGGCTTTCCCTTCGCGGCCACAGGCGGCGCGGGCTTTGGCCTCCAGAGCGCGTAGCTCCTCCAGCGGGGTGAGGTCGTTACAGTGTACCTCATGGCGCGTGCCGTCAATGAGGACGGTCACCGTTTGCTTGAGGGGGTTACGATCGATCACCCGCCCCTCACCGTAAGGCGTCCCCACCCACTTGTTGGTTTTGGGGAGGGTCTTTGAGGCCTCGACGTACTGCTCGTACTCATAGAGCAGGCAGCAGCGCAGGCGGCCACACATCCCCGTGATCTCAGAGGGGTTGAGCGAGATACCCTGCGCCTTCGCCATCCTGATCGAGATGGGGCTGAAGCTGGTCAGGAAGGTCGAGCAGCAGCGCGGGCCGCCACAGGCCCCGTACTCGCCGAGCAGCTTGGCCGCGTCGCGTGCGCCGATGCGCCGCATCTCAAGGCGCGAGCGGAATTTTCGCTCCAGCCTGCGCTGGAGGGGGGAGACATCTACGTTTTCCTCCTCGGTCGTGAAGAGAAAGGTCAACTGACTGCCGTCGAAGTTGTACTGGGCCCTGATGAACTTGACGCCCGCCAGCCCTTTCATTCCGGCGGCGGCCTCGCGGCAGATGATCAGCGCCTCCATCTCCTTCGCCTGCCAGAGCTTTTTCATCAGCAGGTCGCGTGCGGTGGCCGGACGCTGGACAGGTTTCAGGCGCTCCAGATCGGCTTCCTCAGGCGGCACAAAGCCCATGATCTGCCCCAGTTGCCGCCCCCGCCTTGTCTCCACCACCACATAGTCGCCGGGGGAGAGTTCCGGATAAGCCGAGGCGTCAAAGTGGTACAGCCGCCCGACTCTGTGGAAACGTACTCCCGCAACACGTATTGCGGTATTGATTGCCATGTTGTCTTTTCTCCGCCTTCGCACCGGTACAGGTAAGCCCCGGCGCTCAGCCGCTCTCGCGTGCGGGGGCTTACCGGAACGTGCCGGAACACGTTGAAGTTTCGCGTGGGTATATCCGGGGAATAGTTTAGATGACGATAAGGGAAACTGCAACATGGCAGAGGACAGGGGGCAGATGGCGGACCGTGGAGGGCGGAGGCTGACGGCATAGTTACTCCACAGCCCGGATGCCCCGCCCCTCGAAACGGGGCCACAATCGGGGCTGAATATGCTATAATTCAGACATCGGCAGGATAAATCCGGGACATCTGGAGCCGCCTTGACCGGAAACAGGGGACGAATCGCGCGGGCGTCCGCGCTCAGCATGATGGGCATGTCCGGCTTGCCGTGGTCGCGGGGGTGCGGAACCCTCCGCGACGACGGTCGCCCCGGCCTGCCGGGGTGACCCACGGCAGCGAGTGCCCGCCGGGCCGCCAGTTCCGCGCTGGCGGTTTTTTGTTTGCTGAGAGGATTTGTCGCCAGAATATGATTGCAAGAGGAGAAGAACGATCATGGCTGAGACCATTCATGTATCTGTCGCCTGGCCTTACGCTAACGGAGACCTGCACGTCGGGCATCTGGCCGGGGCGTACCTCCCCGCCGACATCTTCGCCCGTTTCCAGCGCCTGAAGGGGAACCGTGTCCTGATGGTCTCCGGCTCGGATTCGCACGGCACGCCGATCACGGTTACCGCCGAGCAGCAGGGCGTCTCACCACGCGAGGTGTTCGAGAAGTACCATCGCCGCTTCCTTGAGACCCAGCAACGGATCGGGATCAGCTACGATCTGTTCACCCACACCGACACGGAGAACCACCATCGCATCTCGCAGGATTTCTTCCTCAGGCTTCTGGAGCGCGGAGCGCTCTATCTGGAAACCCAGCAGTTGCTCTATGACGAGGAAGCCGGTCGCTTCCTGCCCGACCGGATGGTCGAGGGCACGTGTTACCTCTGCGGGTACGAGCAGGCACGCGGCGATCAGTGTGATAACTGCGGCCACCTGCTCGACGCCGTCAAGCTGATCAACCCGCGCAGCAAACTGACGGGCAACACGCCCGTTGTGCGCGAGACGCAACATTACTTCCTCGATCTCCCCAGATTCAAGGATCGGCTGCGCGAGTACCTGCGCGACAAGGACTACTGGCGGCCCAACGTGATCAACTTCGCCCGGAACATGGTCGAGGAGCTGCGGGGTCGCCCCATCACCCGCGATATTGACTGGGGCATCCCCGTGCCCCTCGAGGGCTGGGAAGGGAAGTGCCTTTACGTCTGGTTTGAGGCGGTGATCGGCTACTTCAGTGCCTCGGTGGAATGGGCCCGCAACACCGGCCAGCCAGAGGCATGGCGAGACTGGTGGTATAACCCCAGAACCAGGATGTACTGCTTCATCGGCAAGGACAATATCCCCTTCCACACCGTGATCTGGCAGGCCGAGCTGATGGGTGTCTCCGGCATCTATTCGGACGACGAGGATCAACCCCTGACGCTCCCCTATGATGTCCCGGCCAACGAGTACATGAACGTCCAGGGGGCGCAGTTTTCTAAAAGCCGCAACTGGGCGATCTGGCTGCCCGATATTCTGGAACGCTACGACCCGGACGCGATCCGCTATTATGTGGCGAGCGTCCTTCCAGAAACGCGGGACACCGATTTCACGTGGGAGGGGTTCGTCGCCCGCAACAACAATGAACTGGTCGCCTGGTGGGGCAACCTGGTGAACCGGGTGCTGAAGTTCGCTTACAAGCACTGGGATGGAGCAGTCCCCGACCCCGGCGAACCGGGACCTGCCGACAGAGCCCTGCTGGAGAAGGTCGAGGGCGGGTTCGAGTCGGTCGGGGCATTGCTGGATGGCGTGAAGCTGCGGGCGGCGCTGGGCGAGGCGATGAGCCTGGCCCGCGAGGTGAACGTTTATCTGGACGGCGCGCCCTGGTTCGGCGTGGTCAAAGAGGATAAACAGGCCGCCGCGAGGACGGTCTACACGGCCCTGCAGGCGATCAACTATCTCAAGGTGCTGCTGGCCCCCTTCCTGCCGTTCTCGGCCCAGCGATTGCATGAGATGCTGGGCTTTGAGGGACAGTTGTTCGGGGAGCAGCGCATCGCCCGCTACGACGAGGCGACCCGCTCTCATGAGGCGCTGATCTACGATGGCTCAAAGGCCATCGGACGCTGGGAACCGGAGCGTCTGCCGCCCGGCCAGCGCCTTCAGAAGCCCGCGCCGCTCTTCAGGAAGCTGGATGAGAAGAAGGTTCTGGAGGAGGAACTCTCCCGTCTGGGGGCCTGATGCGGGTGGGCCTGATGGCGGGGACACAGTCAGGGGGCTGTGTCCCCGTGTTCTTCTCTGCGGGGCGGAGAGAGCCTATCCGCCGCCCTCCAGAAGCGGGATAAGCTGCGCCTCCAGCACGTCGGCGGTGATCAGCCCCTCGTGGCGATAGGAGATGTTCCCCTGCCGGTCTATCAGGAGCGAGACGGGCAACCCCCGCACGCCGAACTGATCGGCGATGTGAGTGTCTTCATCCAGCGCAACGGGGAAGGAGAAACCCTGTTCCTCGATGAAGGCCCGCGCCAGGGCGGGCGATTCGCCCACATTCACCGCCAGAACGACGAACCCTTCATCGCGGTGCTCGCGGTAATAGGCGTCCAGGGTGGGCATCTCCGCCCGGCAGGGCGGACACCACGAGGCCCAGAAGTTGAGCAGCACGACCTGCCCTTCATAGTCCGACAGGTGCACGGTCTGCCCGTCCAGCGTTTGCAGAGTGACATCGTTCTGATTGTCGGACCCGCCGCCGAGGGCGAGCAGGACGCCCAGCCCGATCAACAGCGCACCGGCGACCGCGATCACCAGCGCCAGTTGTCGTTTCTTGCGGCGTGCCCGCTCCTGTTTGCGCCGGAGCGTTCGAGATGACATGCTATCTTCCTGTGTCATTTGCTCTACCAGTCTATCCCTTTAGATGCGTGGGCGGCTGTAGCGTCGCAGACC
>DRKO01000090.1 GCA_011051745.1 Chloroflexota bacterium
CTCTCCGATCCGGGTTACGAACTGATTCAGGCCGCCGTTGAGGCGGGTATTCCAGTGGTTCCCCTGCCGGGGGCCAGCGCCCTGCTCCCCGCTCTGGTTGCCTCCGGCCTGCCGACCGATCACTTTCTCTACCTGGGCTTCCTGCCGCGCAGAGCCAGTAAGCGCCGCGCGGCGCTGGAGTCAGTGCGGGAGCACCCCTACACCCTGGTGTTCTATGAGGCCCCTCATCGCCTGCTGGAGACCCTAGCCGATCTGGCCGATGTACTGGGGGATCGAAGGGTGGCCGTCGCCCGCGAACTGACCAAGCTACATGAGGAGATATGGCGCGGCACGCTCACCGGGGCGTTAGAACGCTTCCGCGAGCGCCCTCCGCGCGGCGAAATCACCCTGATCGTCGCCGGGAAGCCAGCCGATGAACCGGTTGTGTGGAGCGAGGAGGCCGTGCGGGCCGCGCTTGCCGGGAGGCTGGCTCGCGGGGAGCCGCGCAGCGCCGCCGCCAAAGCGGTCGCCAGAGAGTCGGGCTGGAGCAAGCAGGCTGTATACGATCTGGATGTTGGCTGAAAACGCCTCGTCTGCCTACGGTTCCGTTGTGGGCGCAGGGGTGGGCGTGGCATAGAACACCTGCGCGTTGTACGTACAACTCTGATAATCCTGCCCCAGGATCACGACATAATCATAGGCCCGGTTCGGGTCGGGCTGGACGATGACACGGTCGCCGGGGACGCGCAGCACCCGTTGCAGGGTGTATAGCTGGTTGCCCCGCTGCCGCCCTGTGAAGTCGTAGATCACCGTTTCGGTGTAGCCTGTGGAGTCGGCGGGACCGGTCGGCGTGGTAAGCAGCCCCTCCCAGGCCAGCCGCTCGGCGGCGACCTCGTCCAGACGGTCATAAGGCGTGCCGTTGCGGATTTCGACGGTAGCCGTGTTGTTGATGACGTAGTTCTCCGCCGGGGGTTGCATGGCGAGTGTCACCAGTTGCTCGACCGCGCCGGGGTTCGGAAGCAGCACGTTTGCCCCCGGAGCCTGCCAGCCGGTCACCAGATCGGGGGTGATGATGTAACTGCGGATTCGGCTGCTGTCCAGCTCAGCCGCGAGCGGCGCAAGCTGAAGCAGGTTTCCCAGCCCCATGTCGGTCTCGACAAGATCACTGTACTGTTGCCACAGTTCGGGAATACGGAACACATCCGTCAGGCCGAGCGAGCGGGAACGGTTGAAGATAGCGCGTAGCACCTGCTGCTGACGGCGGGCGCGGTCGAAGTCCGTGGAGCCGGTTCGGACGCGGGCATACCACAACGCCATGTACCCATCGAGGTGTTGAACGCCAACAGGCAGGGTATACAGCTCCCAGTTATCCTCGTCGGCGGTGTACTCGACATATTCCTCATACGTCGCGAAATCCTCAGGCCCCAGACGGGGCGGCTTGAGCACATAGCCCTGGATCGCGCAGTCAACGGGCACGTCAATCCCGCCCAGCGTATCCACGATCTCCCGAAAGCCGCTGAAGTCCACACGGGCGTAGTAGTGGATCGTGATCCCGAAGTTGTAAAGCAACGTCTCCTTAACCAACCCAGGCCCGCCTCCCGGCCAGCCGACGGCGGCTCCGCGCGAGTCGGCGGTGTTGATGCGGGCCATCGTGTAGCCGGGGATGTAGACGTACAGGTCGCGCGGCAGGGAGAGCATGTTCACCGTGCCCTCACGCCGGTTGATTGAGACAACGATAATGGTATCCGTACGATAGCCCGCGTCGTCGGGACGTTTGTCGCTCCCCAGAAGCAGGATGTTGACCACTCCCTCCGGAACAGGGATCGGGTCAACGGGCGTGGGGATGGCCGTCGCGGGCGGCGTCGAGGGCGTGGCGTAGCCGCCGGTGTCAATCCGGACTGTGTGGGGCGGAACGGGCGTCGGCGAAGGTGTGCTGGTTGGGGTGGGTGTGGCAGTTGGCGGCAGCGTGCCGGTCGGGGTACTGGTCGGCGTGGACGTGGCGGTCGGTGTTTCGGTGGGGGTGGGCGTGGCGGTGTCCGTCGCAGTGGGGACAAGGGCTGTCTGAGTCCCGGCCACAGCAACCGCAACCTCCTGTTCCTGCTGGGCGCGAAGCAGGAATCCACCGGTGATCAGTGATGCGCCTATCCCGATAGAAGCCAGCAGAACCGGCAGCCGTCTGTTGTGCTGAGAGGATCGCGACACAGGTCTACTCCAGAAGGTATCCCCCGACAGGCCCGATGATGATCTGAAAAAGGCCTGCCCTGCAGGGACACAAGGAAGTCTTTCAGGGTGTGTATTAGAGCGACGGGATTATAAACAGGGAGGCTTTCCCTGCCAAGCGGGTTCGGCAGGAGGGGTGAAAGAAGCTCCTCACCGCTTCAGCAGTTCCCGCAACGCCGACTCGGCATCCGGATACTTGAAGGTGAAGCCGAGATCAAGCAGCCGGGCCGGTATCATCCGCCAGCCATCCAGCACCAGCGTCGCCACTTCCCCCAGCATGAGACGCAGAGCGAACGCCGGAGCAGGCACAAAGGCCGGACGCCCCATCACCTTCCCGATCACCCGCGCAAATTCGGCGTTGGTGATCGGCTCCGGAGCACAGAGGTTGAAGGGACCGCTGGCATCCTCCCGCTCGATCAGGAAACGGATCGCCTGCACTTCGTCCTCATGATGAATCCAGGGCATCCACTGTTTGCCGCTCCCCAGCGGGCCACCGGCGAACAACTTAA
>DRKO01000091.1 GCA_011051745.1 Chloroflexota bacterium
CCGGCGGGGGTGCACTTCCTCAGGCTATCGGCTATCAGCCATTCGCCATCCGCCATCCGCCATTCGCCATTTACTCCCCCGGCCACACATACACCGGCACGCTGATCCCCTCCTCCGCCAGCGCGTGGTCGAGCAGCGGCAGCACCCGCCCGGTGAAGTGATCGTAGGCCAGCATCTCGGCCCGCGCGGCGGTCGTTTCTGCCTCCGCCGGAACGCGCAGCCGGTGGCGGTCGCCGATCCGCCAGCCGTACAGCCACTTCAGCGTCGGCAGTGCGCCCGTCGCAGGCACGTGATCCGACTGTGCCCGCCAGCGATACCCCTCCCCGATCACGTCCACCTTGATCACGTCGTCCACCAGCAACGGGCGGGCGGCGAGGAGCGTCAGGTTCACCGTGACGGCCCCGCCGGGGGAGAGCGCCCCGGCAGGCGAGACCCGCTGCCCGACCAGCACCATATCCTGCCCCAGGGGAACGTATCGCTCCCCCTCGCGCGGCTCCGGCAGCCGGAGCGCCGCCCGCAGCGGGAGTCCCCAAGGGCCGAGGCGTGGCGCGTCTCCGATCTGCTCCGCGAGCGCCGCCGCCACCCCGTCGGGGGTCGTGCGCACGGTGCGGGGCGTGCCGTCCGGCTGGAGGAAGTGCAGGTAAACCGCCTCCCCCTCCCGGTCATACCCCCGGAGCCGCGTCCCATCGGCAAAGACGACGTGGCGCGGATGGGCGGTCGGGGCAGGCCAGCGGGCCGGTTCAAAAGCCACTTCCGCGACGGGGAGGGTCAGGGAGCGCTGGGCGTAGCTCAGCGCCTCGATCTCGCCGCCCCGCCCGACGCGATGATACAGCCCGACAACCAGTTGATAGCTCTCCGGCGGCGTCGGCAGGCCGTAAGGCGGCATCCCCAGCACGTGCCGCTCGATCAGCACGTCGCCCGCCTGCGCCCGGCTGACGGGCAGCGTGCGGTCGCTCCCGCCGATCACGGTCGGGGAACCGGCGGGGATCAGATGCACGTAGGCCGTCAGGTCTTCCCCGAACGACTCCCGCACCAGCCACGCCAGCCGCACCTCGAACGTCTCCCCGACGCGGGTCTGTGCGGGCGCGTCCACGCCGATCAGCGTCAGGCCGCCGTCGAAGGGGGCGTTGAGGGGCGTCATACCGGGCGGCAGGTCGCGGCGGGGTGATTCGCGCACCAGCCACGCGCCCTCCATCGGCAGCCCGTCCGGCGTGCTCAGCGGTTCAAAGAAGTAAGGCGTCGCGGCGTATTCGGCGGGGAAGAAGTCGGTCACGATCACCGCTCGCCGCCCGATGGCCGCCTCGATGCGCCGTACCCACGTCTCGGCCAGCGGCTCGGCCCCCTCCGGGTAGACGTAGATCACCTCAACATCAGGCCGCCACCCCTCGACCTGCTGAAGGGCCTGCAGCGGCATTGCGCGGTGCCAGTTTGCCAGCACGACCGCATCCGGCGGGGCCTGCTCGAAGATCGATTCGGCGTAGACGCGCGTCGAGTCGTCGCGGGCCAGATACGCGAGGCTCGGCCACTGCCCCGCGCCGTGCGCCAGCGCCGCCGTCAGGGTGAGGGTAAGGAGCAGGCGCGACCCCCGCCGCGCGAGGCCGATCCCGGCCCCGGCCATCACCGCCAGCGCGACGTAGGCCGGGATCAGATATTCGACCGTCT
Organism: Chloroflexota bacterium; assembly: GCA_011051745.1. Taxonomy (GTDB): domain Bacteria; phylum Chloroflexota; class Anaerolineae; order Aggregatilineales; family UBA3940; genus DRKO01. The sequence goes on from DRKO01000091.1 coordinate 1,663, forward strand.
GCGGAGCGCGGTAGGTCATCGTGATCAGGCTGTGCAGCGCCGCCCCGCCCCCCAGCAGGACAAACGCCCGCCACTCCCGCCGCAGCAGAATCACGGCCCCGACCGCCATCAGGAGGGGGATCAGGAGACCCCACTCCAGCCGGAGGATGTTCCCCCAGATCGCCAGCCGGTCGGCCAGTTCGGGCAGCGTGCGGAAGTAGAAGAAGTCCCCCGCGAAGCCCCGCGCCAGCACGTGCCGCCAGAAGCCCCCCCACGTCGCGAGGTCGGCGGGCGCGAGCGGTGCGCCCATCGCCCCCCGCACCGGCAGATACAGCCAGGGCAGGAACCCCGCCGCGAACGCTCCGACCGCTCCGATCCAGCGGCGCGGTTGCCGGATCAGGGACGGCTCCACCAGCAGCAGATAGATCAGGAAAAACGCGCCGGGGAAGATCAGCGAGGGATGGTGAGCCACCCCCAGCCCGAAGGCCAGCCCGAAACCGGCCAGCGTGCGGGGGGAGCGAGTCTGCCGGTAGGCGGCCAGCCGCTCCAGGCACAGCGCGGTGAAGAAGGCCGTCAGCGGGCGGATGCTGGCCTGTGTCGCCGTCACCCACACGCTGGCCGCCACGATCAGCACGGAGGAGGTCGCCAGTCCGGCCCATGCGTTCCCGCTCAGGCGGCGGGCGGCCCGTCCGGCCAGCGTCATCGCCAGCGCCGCCGTCACCGCCGAGAACAGATTGACGCCCCGCAGCGGGTCATAAGGCGTCATCCGGGTGAAGAGCCAGCCCAGCAGCGTGTAGAGCGGATACCCCGGCGGATGGGCCACCCCCAGCCGCGCCGCCACAAGCTGGAACTCCCCCGCGTCGGCGGGCAGCAGGCCCCGCGCCAGCGTCAGCCAGCCGAGCGCCAGCGTGCCGGAGAAAACGACGTAGTCCACGGCCCGCCCCTTCGGGCGCGGGAACCGTACCATCAGCGCGGCGAGGAGCGCAGCCACCCCGATCAGCGCGGCGAGGCGCAGATCGAAGAAGGGGTACAGCACATAGCCCCACAGCAGCAGCGCGGGCCATGCCCCGCCGCTCTCGCTTCTGCGGAGGAGCAGGCGTCCGAGCGCGTAGCCCGTCCCCAGCCCGATCAGCCCGCCCCCAATCGCCAGCCCAGGCCCGCTGATCCGTGCGCCGGTCTCGGCCACAACGCGGCTGAGGTATAGCGCCAGCCCCGCTCCGGCCAGCCGGAGCCATAAGCGGCGGTCGGTGAAGAGACGGGCAAACATGGGCTTAGGATAGCGCCGAAGCGCCGAATCCGAAAGGGGCGACCGGACGGCGCACAGGGAAAGCGAATTACGGGTGTATACTACCAGTACGGGGGGATCAAAGGCGAGGGAACGGGCGATGGCTACCGTCTTTATGAAGTGGCTGGAAACCAGCCCGAAGGATTATGATCGGGGCATTCAGCTTCTCACGCTGGGGAGGCTGGCCCGGATCAGGGAAGAGATCGTCTCTCAGTACGTGCACCCGGACGATCGCGTGCTGGAGATCGGCTGTGGCACGGGCACGCTCACCCTGCTGATGGCGGAGCGGGGCGCGACCGTCACCGGAATTGATGTCTCGCCTGCCATGCTGGCCGAAGCGGAGAAGAAGGTCGCGGCCAGCGGGCTGGAGGATCGCGTCACCCTGCACCGGATGGACGCCACGCAGATCGCAGATCGCTTCCCGCCGAAGAGCTTCGACCTGATCGTCTCCACCCTTGTTTTCAGCGAGCTTTCCCCTGACGGGCAGCGGTACATTCTGGAGGCCTGCCGGGGGCTGCTGGCCCCCGGTGGTCGCCTCCTGATCGCCGACGAAGTGGTTCCGGAGCGTCTCCCGAACCGGGTTCTTTTCTATCTGGTTCGCTGGCCGCTCGCCCTCCTGACCTGGCTGCTCACCCGTACCTCGACCTCTGCCCTGCACAGGTTTGACGTCCTGCTCTCCGAAATCGGGTTCAGCGCCCGTCCCGTCCTCTCTTATCTGAAAGGCAGCCTGATACTGTATGAGGCCACTCCGGCTGCCGAAACCCCGCCCGCCGCAATCGGGTTGCCCCCCCACGTCGCGGGGCGGCTGAGCCACCGGGTCACCCTCCGTACCCTGCTCGTGGATCTGTGGGCGCTGTTCTTCCGCATCATCCCGCCCTATCCGAAGGTCCAGCCGGGCCTCTACGCCGTCGGGAATCCGGGGCCGGACTCTCCCGTCCTGGTCACCGGAAACTTCGACCTGACCGTGCGGCGGCTGGTGCGTGCGATTGACGGGCTGGTAGACGCCTGGGTGCTGGTCGCCGACTCGGCGGGGATCAACGTGTGGTGTGCGGCAGGGGGAGGATACTTCACAGCGGAGAAGGTCATCGCAGCCGTCAGGTCCTCGCATCTGGCCGACGTGGTGAACCATCACGCCCTGATCCTGCCACAGTTATGCGCCAACGGCGTGGACGGCTGGAAGGTCCGGCGAGAAACCGGCTGGGGCGTCCACTGGGGACCGGTGCGTGCGGTAGACATCCCCGCCTATCTGGCGAACGGTCGGCGGAAA
>DRKO01000092.1 GCA_011051745.1 Chloroflexota bacterium
GAAATAGTGAATCTGGCGCTCCAGAACCGGCTCGAAGTCCTCCTGCATCTGGCGTCCGGCCACCTCTACCACGATGCCCATATCCATGTGCCCCTGCGGCTCAACGTCTTCAAATCCGGGGCCGACGACTTCGACTTTGCCGTCAACAATCTCATCGAGAGGGGCCATCCGCAGATACTCGAAGCAGCGTGAGTATTTCCCGCCGAACTCAACCCGCATATCGGCCCGGCGCACGACCTCACCTTCGAAGGCAGACCCGTATGGAACAGGCACAGGCACATCCACGACCTGCACCTTAACGCCCCGCACCTCGATGCACTTCTGCACCAGACGCTCGGCCCGTTCCAGATCATCCGCGCCCTCGATTTCGTCAAAGGGCATACTGACCACGTGCTCGTAGGTTGTGATGCCGGTTGGCAGGATTTCGGGGATCACGGTGTCGGCGATCACGGGGAAGCCGAAGTTGATCGCCCCGGCGGCGGCGGCGTACTTCAGATCGTCCACCTCGCCCAGCGCCAGCACAAAGGCAAAGACGCGATCCCTGTTGTACTCCAGTATCTCACGCGCCTGCCCGCCCTTCAGCCCGCCGAAGGTCAGCGCCGAACGTGTGGCAAAGCCCAGCGCGTAGATCGCGCTGATTGTGTCCGTCCCAAAGGGCACGGTGTAAGTGTCGTAGCCCAGTTCGACGCCTTCCTCGATTAGCTGGTGGATGATGCTCCGCCCGTTCACGTTGCCGGAGAGGAAGCACAGGATGTTACGCCGCTGGAGTTCACGCACGATCTTAACGGCCACCTCGTTCGACTTGGCCGCGCCCACAATGGCCGCAAAGCCGGGCATCCGCCCATCCACAAGCTGGATGCCCCACGAGCGTAGCTGAATGTCATCAATTGGCCCGTTGAGATATCCCTCCAGCCCCTCACCGCCACCCCCGTTGTCCGGGCTGGTGAAGGCCGTTCCGCCCGCCAGCCGGAAGCCGGGCATCGGTTCGGGTTGCAGGCCGTAGACGAAACGGATCGCCTCGATCACCTCAGCAGCGAGCAGGGTTGCCATCCCGCTGTCAAGCGTCTCTCCCAGATAGGGAGTCCACTTCTGCTCGGCAGGGATCGGGTGGAGCAGCCTGCGGGCGTGGTTCATCACCTCAGGCAGTTGGCCGAGTGTCTCAACTGCGATGCCGGTCATGCCGTAGATCACCGGCAGATAGTAAGCCGTGTTCGGAAAGGCAACCGGCGTATCCGGCCCCTTCTCTTCGAGAGCCCTGTCAAGCATCAGCTCTGCTTCTGTGACAAGGGCATTGGCCCCGCGAATGGCTCGCGTTGCTATGTAACGAGACATCTGGCAACCCTCCTATTTAGCCCTTGCGCCGTAGATGGCAGCCCGGCGCTCTTCCAGTGGAAGCGCTTCTAACTCGTGGATCCGGGCATCGCCACTGCGTCCGAAGCGGTTCGGGTCGTATGCAGGCAGGCCCAGATCGGCCCGCTTCTTGTCAATGTGTTCCAGCGTGCGGCGGATGATCTCGTCGGGATCGGTCACGAACTCCATCTTTCCGCCGTAGAGCTCCTCCCACCCTTCGCTGATGTACTGCTCTATCAGCGTGCTATCCGCCACGCGATCCGGCATACCACTCACCGGGTTGGACCCACCGAAGATGACATAAGCGCCGGAGGCGACACAGTAGGTCCCGATAGCCAGCGCTTTCTCGCTCATCCACTCCGGCGCGAGGCCAACAGCAGGGAGTTGATCAATATCATCACCCAGTCCACCCTCCTCGACCATCTGTGTGAGCACTGTCAGGATGCGGGAGTTGTCCACGCATGATCCCATGTGCAGCACCGGCGGGATGCCGATCGCCTCGCATACCTCACGCAGGCCAGGCCCGACTTTTTCCAGTCCCGCTTCGCCGAGCAGGAACCCGCTCTTGGCGCTCGCAATCGCGCTACAGCCTGTCTCGACGACCAGCACATCCTCTTTGAGCAGCCTCTCGGTCACGTAAACGTGCATGAAGTCCTGCTGGGTGCGCGGGTTGTTGCAGCCGACAATGGCCGCCACGCCCCGGATACGCCCCGCCATGATGGCGTCGTTCAGAGGGCGGAACGACCCCCGATAGGAGCCGCCCAGCGCGTAGTTGATGTACTCATGCGAAAAACCGGGGATCAGGTCCGCGCGATCCTGCGGGATGCGCGTCTCGCCCCGGTTCTTGAAGTTGTCAATCGCAACCTTCAGGATTTCCTTGGCAATTGTCAGGGCCCTGTGCTCGTCGAACTCGATGTGAGTCGCGCCCTTGATGCGCACCTTCGGCGATGTGGTGATGATCTTCGTGTGGAAGTTGTCAGCCAGCTTGACCAGCGCCTGCATGATGCACTGGACATCCACCACCATCGCTTCAACCGCGCCGGTGAGGATAGCAAGCTCCTGATGGAGGAAGTTGCCCGCTGCCGGGATACCCTGACGCATCAGTATCTCATTCGCCGTACAGCAGATGCCCGACAGGCTGATACCTTTCGCTCCGGCAGCTTTGGCATACTCGATGATCTCCGGGTCCTGCGAGGCCGCCACGATCATCTCGCTCAGCGTTGGCTCGTGACCGTGCACAATGACGTTGACCATGTCCTCTTTCAGGACGCCGAGGTTGGCCTGCCCCAGCAGGGGAGCGGGCGTCCCGAACAGAATATCGGAGACATCGGTCGCGATCATGCTGCCGCCCCACCCATCCGCGATGGCCGTGCGGATAGCGTGATGCAGGATGTGCCTGGGGTCCTGATCGTCGCCGATATGCGTCCGGTGGAGGGCCTCGACCACCTCGCGGTCAATGCCGCGCGGTATCACGCCTCGCTCTTCCCATAACTTCTGACGTTTCTCGGGAGCGCGAACGGTCGGCACGACCCTGCCGTTTTGCTGCCCGAACTGGGCAATATACAGATCCGCCAGATCGTTGGCGATCTCCTCAGGGGCACGCCCTTCAATGGGAATATCATACCTGGCCGCGACCGTCCGCAGCTTGGCAACGTCGCGGATCATATAGCCCTCGGCTTCGCCGTTGGCAACGGCTTTGAGCGTGAAGGCCATGTCGCGCCCGTGATCTGAGTGAGCCGCTGCCCCTGCCGCGATGGCGCGAATCAGGTTGCGGGCCTGGATCGTGTCAATTGTGGCCCCGCAGATACCGGTCGCCCCGTCCTTGGTCAACCGACAGGGCCCCATGCCACACAGCTTACAGCACAACCCCGCCGCTCCGATGTTGCAGGGGGCCAGCGCATCCGCCCGCTCAAAGGCCGTGCTGATCCCCATCTCCTCGGCGTATGCCAGCATCTCGCGGGCAGCCGGATCGGCGCTTTTCTCTTCAAGAGATCGTTTCTTGGGCATTGCTCACTCCTTCTCCTTCACCACCCTGAGTGTCCCCAGGCCAGGGCACGGCCACAGGAGACGTCCTGTGTAGGGAACTTCCTGCCTGAAACTGACCGCGGTACTGGAGTGCTGGTAAGTGGTGCCCTGACGGAAGAACGGCTTCTCACTGTCACCGTTACCTCCGCTGGCCGGGGTTCCACTCTCGACCGGGAGCATCAGATCTCCGAGGTAACCGGCCTCATCGAGCCGGGCCTTGATGGCCTCGGCATCGGTCTGCTCCGGGTCGAAAGTCACTTCAACCACCTGAAAGCAACTGCTTGCGTAAACGTCTTTCACTCCCGGCAGCTCCAGCAGAATGCGCCGGACCTCAGTTACATGGTGATCCCCATACATTGCGGGGACATCCAGGGTCAGTGTTTCCATAAGATGCCTGCCTTTCTCCCCTGACTTGCGCGAAACAGGGGGCCCAGAACGCCCGTTATACGTCGACCCCACGTCTTCCAGATCCGTGTCCTCACCCTTGACGGTCTACCCAGAGCGCCCGATCTGGCCCGGAAAGCTGTGGGGGTCCCGATGGCACACTACAGTGAATCGTTCACCCACTCAGACTCTCCCGGGGAACACAAATGGGTGAAGCAGATGGATCGGGCAAAGAATGTCTTGACCGGATA
>DRKO01000093.1 GCA_011051745.1 Chloroflexota bacterium
ACAATGTCGGCGCTATCACTCCGGCGGAGGGCGTCAACCTGTACAGCCTTCTCAGGAAATTGAAGCCGGACCTCGCAGTCGAGACGGGTGTCTGCAACGGTGTTTCCACGGCCTTTATCTTGCTCGCGCTGCACGAAAATGGGAAAGGGCGGCTGTATTCCATAGACCTCCCGGAAGTTGCAGGACGGCATTATGAAGAAGGGACTTTCTGGCTGGGGAAGGGAGGCGCTGTGATCCCGGAGGGTGAGGAGCCGGGATGGATGATCCCCCCTTATCTGAAGGATAGGTGGGAGCTGATACTGGGAAAGAGTCAGGATGAGCTGCCCCCGCTTCTGGCACGGCTGGGAAGCATTGACTTCTTCCTGCATGACAGTGAGCACTCGTATGAATGTATGTGGTTCGAGTACAACGAGGCATATCGGGTTTTGCGGGTGGGCGGAGTGCTCATGTCGGATGATATCATCTGGAATGGGGCGTTCCAGCGTTTCGCCAGAGAACGGGGCGAGGCGATCACAAGGATAGGCCCTGGCCTAGGGTTCATCGTTAAGGGGACAGCATAAGGCGGGGATGGATGGGAGTCGAACCCACCGGGGCTTGCACCGCAACCCCCCAACGGTTTTGAAGACCGCGCGGCCCACCGGGACCGAACCACCCCCGGTATGCATCGCCTGATGCACCATAAGCATAGCCCGGCATCCTCACCCCGTCAACATGGATCCCTTGCTCTCTGCGGATTCTGACGCTCCGAAAACTGGCACGGCGCGGCATTGTCGTGTACAGTTGCCGGTAGAGATATATTCTGGCCGGAATCGGAGCTACAGAGGTAGAGAAAAGCTGTGTCTGGGCAGACGCCCCGGCGGGAGAACCGCGCGATGGATCTGGAGCGTCAGGTCGAGGTACTCAACCGGCTGGTGAAAGTCAGCCTGGTGATGAACTCGACGCTGAAGATCAAGCCCCTGCTTCAGTTCCTCATGGAAGCGGCGACCGACATCACCGATTCGGAAGCCGCCTCGATCCTGCTGGTGGATAAATACACCAGCGAGTTGCGCTTTGCGGCAGCGACGGGATCGGACACCCAGAAGCTGGCCGGGATCGTCGTCCCCCTTGAGGGCAGCATCGCCGGAACCGTCCTCACCGAGAACCGCGCCATCGTCATTGACGACGTTCACGGAGACCCCCGTCATTTTCGGGAGGTGGACGAGCGCACCGCCTTTCGCACGCGCTCGATCCTGGGCGTCCCGATGCGCCTCAAGGATAAGCTGATCGGGGTGCTGGAACTGCTCAACAAGCGTGAGGGGCGCTACGGCGAGCACGACGTTCAGTACGCCACCATTCTGGCCTCACAGGCCGCCGTCGCGATTGAGAACGCTCAACTGGTCGCTGCGCTGCGTCAGGCCTATGAAGACCTCGACCGCCTGAACAAGCTGAAGAATGACTTCATCGCCATCGCCTCCCACGAACTGCGCACCCCTCTGGGCGTCATCCTCGGATATGCCACCTTCCTCAAAGAGGAGGCCGAGGGCGAGGCCAGCGAGCACGCCCGCAAGGTCTTTGAGAGCGCCCTCCACCTGAGTAGCCTGATCGAGGGGATGACCAACCTGCGCTATGTGGATATGGACGACTCCGAGTTCAACATCCAGATTGTCTCGCTGAACGAGATTCTGAAGTCCGCCTGCAACGAGACGCTCTCCCTCGCCGAAGGTAAAGACCAGACCATGCTTTATGAGGAGCCGGATCACACGATTGAGGTCCGCGCCGACCGGAATATGACCCTGATGGCTCTGGTCAATGTCCTCAACAACGCGGTGAAGTTCACGCCGCCGGGTGGCCTGATCTCCATCTCGGTTGAGGAGCGGCGCAAAGAAGCCTGGGTGCGCGTGCGGGATAACGGCATCGGGATCGAGGCGGATCAGTTAGAGCGCATCTTTGACCAGTTCTATCAGGTCGAGGACCCGATGACCCGGCGGCATAGCGGGCTGGGGCTGGGGTTGACCATCGCCAGGGCGCTTCTGGAGCGGCAGGGCGGGCGCATCTGGGCCGAAAGCCCCGGCCTGAAGCAGGGCAGCATGTTCACGCTGGCGATCCCGCTGGCGCATCCCCGTTCAACCGATGCGCTCGATCAGGGTCTGATCCAGGGCACAGCCCCTCTCCCCGACTCGTGAGCCTCCGCCCTTCTCAGCGCTGAGCGATGAGAAAGGCGATGATCACGATCGCGGCGAAGGCCAGTGAATACCCGATCTCGGTAAACCCGAAACGCTTCACATTGTCGAGCGGCGGCCTGCGCCAGGCGGCGTAGACCGCCCGCACCAGCAGCAGCGCGATCGGCAGGGCCACCAGCCAGGGCAGCCACCCTCCGGCGGCGGTGCCCAGCACGATCCCCAGACTCAGCAGATGGGCCAGCACGACCATTCGCGCTCCGGCGGGCGAGAGGCGGCGATGGGTCGCGTCCACGCGCAGGCGCACGTACAGCACGCTGATCACACTGTGCAGGGCGCTGATCCCCCACACCAGCCAGGCGGTGGTATCCAGCGTGCCGGTCGCGGCCACGTAGGCGGCGGGGGCGGCCAGCGCCAGCCCCACCACGCCGATCAACTCCACGCTGAGGCGTCTTGGCCCCAGCCATGCGCCCAGCCCCAGCGTCAGGGCCAGCACCCCGACCGCAGGCGCGGCCAGCCACAGGATCGCCTGGCGACCGCTGAGCAGGAGGCCGATCCCGGCCAGAGCGGCGATCCCGCTCAGGAGGAGGCTCCAGAAGATCGCAGCCGGGGCATCGGCGCGGCGGGCTTTGCCGCGCCGGATTCTCAGCCACAGGCTGATTGGCTGGCGGGCCAGAAAGAGGGCCAGAATCGCCAGCAGGCACAGCCATACCGGCAGGGGAAAACGGCCTGCCACGCCTGCCCCGATGACGAACGGGGTCAGGGTCAGAGGCCATGAGCCGTGCTCGCTGGGGAAGATGATCTTGTAGCGTTGCAACAGTTTTTTCATGGGGTCAGGCTCAATAGATGATGATCCGCGTTCCTTCGGAGCGGGTGCGGGGGCGGAAGTAGAGCGAATCGTAGTCGGCGTAGGGCGTCGTCCAGCGCCATATCCAGCGTGCGGCGTCCGGCGGCAGGTTGAGGCATCCGTGGCTGCGTGGGCGTCCGTAGTCGTTGTGCCAGTACGTGCCGTGCGTGGCCGCCCACTCCCACGTGAAGTAGCAGACAAACGGCACGCCGGGCAGGTTGTAATACTCCTCCTCGTCGGAGGCGGCCCCGCCGATCATGCGGGTGCTGATCCGCTTGTCCACCACGCGGTGTTCGCCTTCCGGCGTGGCGTAATCCGGGATGCCGCTTGAGATCAGGTGGGCGAAAACGGGTCGCTCTCCCTCGTAGGCGATCAACGTCTGGGTGGCGAGGTTCACCTCGATGCGCTTCTCGTGCGGATCGACCTCCGGTGAGATCGGCGTCAGCTCTTCGGGCGGGATGATGCGCAGATGTGTGGCCCGCATGTAGTAGGACTGGTACAGTTCCCGCACGCGGTACCACGATTTGCCATCCCCCCCTGTGACCAGCTCTTCGATCCGGTAGACGCTCCCGTAGTGCTGGCGGGAGACGAATCGATCTTCGTTCGGCTCCGGGTCCCAGTAAGCGTTAGAATAGGGGACCGTCAGCTCGGCCCAGCGTCCGTTGCCCAGGTCGGCGCGAGGAGGGTTGGGCAGGTGATACCACATCGGCTGCACGAAGGAAGCGTACAGGTAGCCGCGCGGCGTCTCCAGCCAGAGATCGTTGTTGGGGAACGTGGCCTCGCCGTGCACGGCCCGCCGCACGCGCACCACGTCGTCCCGTTCCAGCACCGCCACCACCTCCGAATCGGTAGACGGCTCGGCGCGGACGTTCATGGTTTTTCCGGTGATGCGCCCTAGCGGCTGTCCGTTCCAGCGTGGCGGCAGGGCCGGGATGGAATCGGACTGAGCGCGGGCGAGGGAGAGGCCGCGTCGCGTGGCGGCGAGCGTCCCCAGCCCGATCAGGCCGATGGATTTAAGGACTGTCCGGCGGGATGGCGCTGGCATCGGTCTCCTCTGCTCTAACTGGCCGTCAGAGTATACCACACAGGCCCGGACCGATCACGGGCTCTTTTCCCCATCGTCGCCTGCCGGTGAGGGCGCAGATTCAACTGAGCGAGGTCGCTTATCCGATGGCGAAAGTCACGCTTCAGCCTGTCGAGGACGAACGACAGCTTATCGCGCTGCGCAACCTGATGCAGCTTTACCTGTATGATTTCAGCGTCTACTGGGACGAGAGCGATCCGGACGCCCACGTAAACGAGCGGGGCCTGTTCGACCCCGGCCTTGATCTCCGTCGCTATCTGGGCAGGGCGGGGCGATGGGCGTATCTGGCCCGTCTGGGTGAGAGGCTGGCGGGGTTCGTGTTGCTCCGGGGAGACGTGGTCCATCGGGAGGGGACGGGGCGCAGCGTGGAGGATTTTTTCGTGTTGCGCCGCTACCGGCGGCGGGGCGTCGGGCGCAGCATGGCCTTTCAAACTTTCGACACCTATCGCGGCTACTGGGAGGTCTCGGAGATCGGCCAGAACACGCCCGCTCAGGCTTTCTGGCGCCGCGTGATCGGGGCCTACACGGGGGGCCGTTACCGGGAGTTCA
>DRKO01000094.1 GCA_011051745.1 Chloroflexota bacterium
CCGCCGCCTCCGATCGCAGCCATGACATGACGATCATCAACCGGCTGGCAGCCCGGCACATCTGCGAAGCTGCGCGTCGGACAGGGGCACGCCTGATCGCGATCTCCACTGACATGGTCTTTGACGGCAGTCATCCCCCCTACGACGAGTACGATCCCCCTGCCCCGCTGTCCCCCTATGGACGGGTGAAAGCGGAGAACGAGCGGTTTTTGCTCGCCTCATACGAACGGTGTCTTATCGTCCGTACGAGTCTGATATACGACTTCACCCCCGACAACCGTCAGGTAAGCTGGATGCTGGACAGGATCAGGGCCGGGGAAACTGTCCCCCTCTTTGTGGATGAGATCAGGCAACCAATCTGGGCGTGGAACCTGGCGGAGATTCTTCTCGAACTGGCAGCAGGCGACCTGAAGGGCATATTAAACGCCGCCGGGCCCCGGCCATTGAGCCGCTGGGATTACGGCAGTGCCCTGCTGCGTGCGCTGGGCTACGATCCTGAGAAAGTCGCCCGGCCAGTCCATGCAGCCGAGATCGCGCCGGGCCGCCCCCGTGATTGCACCCTGCGACTGGACAGAGTCAGGCAGGCCTGCAAAACGCCCCTTCTGAGCCTTTCCGAAGCGGTGGAGCTGGCCCGGCAGCGGAAACAACTCTAAGGCCAGCCTGCCTCGACCACCACCAGCCGGTGATCGGAGGCCACGCTGTCCACCTGACGAGCGTCAAGCGGCACAAGCCCCCTCACCAGAACATAATCATGGCGAGCGGTGGGGCGGTAGGCGGGTGTTGTAAAACCGTGCTCGATCCCCAGCACGCGATCCGGGTCCACAAAGCCAGCATTAATCAACTGCTGATACACCACATCATCGGGCGGTGCGGCAAGATCAGCCGCGAGAACAGCCGGAGAGGCATCACCGAGCAGATCAAGGAGCACGGCCATCTGCTCAAGACGTTTCTCCTCTCCACCGGGGGCAAGTTGAGCGCCAAGCACCGCCAGCGACGGGTCAGAGTCCCCTCCCTGCACCAGTGTATACACTGCCCCGATCTGCTCACCTTCCGCCGTCAGCAGGGCCCCCCTGTGATCGGTAAGAGGCCAGCGCGAGAGCACGGCGATCCCCCGGAGTTGCTCAACCGTCGGCCAGAAGACCTGATACATATCCAGTCGCCGCGCCAGAAACTGAACTTCGTCCACCCCGTAACTCAGCGGACGTCCGGCGTCCACCTCCTGCAGAACAACGATATCCGCCAGGCTGGCCTCTATCGTGCGGGCCGCCAGTTCTAGCTGAAAAACTCCCTCTGCGTCGTATCCACCGTTGATGTTATAGGTGGCAATGCGAACCGTGTCGGGGAACGGCTGGGGGCCGGAATCCGGCTCGAAGGCGGCAAGGATCAGGCCAAAGACGACAGCGAACGAGACAAAAGCCATTGCCACCCCTCTGGGAACAGCCGGTTTCTCCAGCCAGGGGTCCTGCTCACGCCAGAAGAGTCGGGCCAGCCCCAGCAGCGCTGAGGCAAGCAGGATGATCACCACACCCTGACCGCGTAGCCAGACAAAAGCCCTCGCATATTCAAAAACCAGACTATACGCCACCGTGAGGACAAAGAAGACCAGTAGCCCCAGACTCACCGACGGGCCAACCTGTTCCACCTCGGAAGGATCGGGGGGAGCCGGAATCCACCAGAGGGCCAGAACGGCCATAAACTGGGCGACGATCAGCGCGGCAGCCGCGATCGTGCCATTCAGGCGATTGCCAACCGCAATCACCAGCAGGAACGAAAGCAGCCAGACCCAGCCACGCAGCCACTCGTCGAATACGGAAAGAGCCTCCCCCACCAGCCGCCGGACTGCCGGAACCAGAGGAAGCCCCGTCGCCAGCAACATCCAGGGGACAAGCCCCACATAGGGGATAGCCGCCCAGCGGGCCACGACAGCAGGCATGGAGAGCACAATTGTCTCCATCGCCAGGAACGCCCCGAACGCCATCCCGCCCCAGACGGTCAGAAAGGCCGGTTCATACGGTTCCTGACGGGCGGAGCGACGGGCCAGGCGGCTGACCACGACCACGAGCAGGGAAAGTGCGATCTGGATACCCAGCCAGGGGACACGAAGCACCGCATCGCCCACCGGAAGGTCAAACCAGACCCGCAGCGAGAGATCGTACGTATCCCAGGCCCGCGAGAGTTGATCCAGCACCAGGCCAGCCACCAGCGCGGAGAGCCAGGTTCGGTAGTTGGCCCGCAGAAGCATAGCGAGATAGCCCCCCCCTACCCCGATCACGGCCAGCGCGGCATATAGCTGGACAAGGGGGGAATTGAACGAGACGAAAACACGTGCCACCGCAACGAGGATCGCGCTCCAGCTCAGTATTTCTGGAAGGACGGACCGCGCACGCGGAGAGAACCAGGCCAGGGCAAAGGCCACCCCCAGAAACAGATGGGCATTGATCAGCAAGGGGTTTATCTGCCCGGCGTCCAGCGCAGCATTGACGAGACCGAGCAACACGGCAAATACGACCCGGACGGCCTGAACGAAGAAAAGAACAACCAGACTGCTCTCAATCAGGCGAAAGATTCGGGGAGACCCTGTCATGGACTATCTCTTTTGTGGCAAGCCAATCAGACGCTGTATATAATTCGGAACCCCTGCATACCCGGAGGTAATAATGATGCCAGCCGATATAATTCTGACCAATGGTACCATCGTCACGATGGATACATCCTATACCGTTATTCCAAACGGCGCGATAGCGATCAAGGGTGACTCAATCGTCGCCGTTGGCCCGGCCAGCCAGATCGAACGGGAATATCCAGCAAACGAAGTGGTGGACTGCCAGGGCATGGCGATCCTTCCCGGCCTGATCAATGCCCACACCCATGTCCCGATGACGCTGCTACGCGGGCTGGCAGATGACCTCCGGCTTGATGTATGGCTGATGGGCTATATGATGCCGACGGAGCGCGAGTTTGTAAACCCCGACTTTGTACGGCTGGGAACCCTGCTCGGCTGCGCAGAGATGATCCGGGCTGGCGTGACCACCTTCGCAGACATGTACTACTTTGAGGACAGCGTCGCCAGCGCCACCGCCGAAGCCGGGATGCGGGCCATCTGTAGCCAGACGATCCTCAAGTTCCCCTCTCCAGACGCGGAAAGCTACGAGCAGAGCCTCGAAGCCTGCCGCGCGTTCATCCAGAAATGGAAGGGGCATCCCCTGATCATCCCCTCGGTGGCCCCCCACGCTCATTACACCTGCACCGCCGAAATCCTGCGAGCCTGCGCCGATCTAGCCCTTGAGTTCGACGTGCCGCTCCACATCCATATCAGCGAGACGGCTCAGGAAGTCGTAGACAGCCGTAACGAGCATAATATGCCGGTTGTGCCCTGGGTGAAAAAGCAGGGGATTCTGGAGACAAAGGTCATCGCCGCACACTGCGTCCATGTGGACGAAGGCGAAATGCACACCCTCCGCCATCACAACGCCGGGGTGGCCCACAACCCGACCAGCAACCTGAAACTGGCGAGCGGCATCGCCCCGGTGGGGAAGATGCTTGAGATCGGCCTGAATGTCGGCATCGGGACCGACGGCCCGGCCAGCAACAACGACCTCGACATGTTCGAGGAGACACGTCTGGCGGCCCTGCTCGCCAAAGTCGCCACCGACGATCCTACCACCCTCCCGGCCAGACAGGCGCTCGCCATGGCGACCAGCATGGGAGCGCGGGCGCTCCACATTGACCATCTGACCGGTTCGCTTGAGCCGGGCAAGCGGGCCGACATCACAGTTGTAGACCTGAACCGCCTCCACAACCAGCCTGCCTTCAACCGCGACCCCGACGCGATCTACTCGCGGATCATCTACGCCGCCAAGAGCAGCGACGTGCAGCACGTCCTGTGCAATGGGGCCTGGCTGATGCGCGATCAGGAACTCCTGACGGTTGACCCTGCCAGCCTGATCGCACAGGCCAACGAGATCGCCCATGCGATTGACGTTTTCCTGCTGGCCCGTGAGGGCGACGTGCTTTCCAAACTGCTGGCACTTGGGGAGTTGCAACAGGAGGAGAGCTTCGAGGTTCAGGTGAAAGCGCGGATTGACACCCCGGACGCTATCGAACCTCTCCTCAGCCGTCCCGATGTCACCATCGTGAAGCGTTCACACTACCGCCAGTACGACACTTACTTCGAGTTTGAGGCTCCTGAGTATCGCCTGCGTTACCGCGAGGACGATTTCCTTGACGAGGAAGGGAACGTCTATAACGTTCGCACACGCCTGACGCTGACCGATACGGGCAAAGAGCGCGAGTTTGACGATGCGATCCTGCTCTCCCGGTCCCGTTATATCTCGGCGGCCACGCATCCGTTGCGCTTCTATCGGGAGTACTTCCAGCCGCAATCTGAGCGTACCATCGTCAAGGAACGGCAGAGGTGGCACATTGATTACAAGGGGCTGCGCATATACGTCAACGTGGACAGGTTGATCGAGCCGCCCTACGAGGGGTACTTCCTGGAGCTCAAGAGTCGGACATGGTCCCTGAAGGATGCGGAACAGAAAGCAACGGCGATCTCCGAGCTCCTCGAACACCTCGGCATTGAGCGCTCCTCGCTGATCAAGCAGGAGTACTTCGACTTTAAGCCCGCCCCATCGAGCTAGGCGGGCTGCCAGAGAAGAGCGCTGACTCGGTGGGCAACTCAGCCCGCCGGGTCCTCTTCCGGCTGAACAAGCCGGAAGCCATGCCCTCGAACGGTCACAATATACTGATGGTCATGGGAGAGTTCGGCCAGGCGATCACGCAGGCGGCGCACCAGCGCGTCAATCGCCTGCTCGCTGATACCCTCCTCCGCGGCCTCCGGCCAGACGGCCTGAACCACCTCATCCCGCGTGCATACACCGCCGTTGTTCCGGTAGAGCAACTCCAGCAGGCGATACTGATACAGCGAAAGCTGCGGCTCCAGAACCTGGCCGTTTATCATCACCTGACGGGTACGGGGGTCAAGGACAAGGCCCCGGCGTGTCTGGCCTGCCTCCTCTTCGTCCAGCGAGAGAGGGACCGTGGCCTCAGAGCCGATGAACTTTAGTTTGACACAGAGAGCGATCTGTATCTCGTCACCCTCGGATAGTTCGCGGGCCTCTTCGAGCCGGATCGCGTTCACGTGGGTACCGTTCTTGCTGTGGAGGTCTTCGACGAAGTATTTCGTCCCCTCCCGCCAGATGCGTACATGCTCGCGGGAGACGCGGCGCTCCGGGATCACAATGTCACAATGGGAGCCCCGCCCGATCAGCAATTGATCGCCATGCATCACCCACTGCTGCCCGCGCAAAGGGCCCTCCGTGATCATCACAACCGGCTTATCCAGGTCGGGAGATTGCTCAGACACCAATTAATACACCCCCTTGACAAATACCCCTCAAAGGGTTAATGTCACCACAGATCAACTGGTAAAGCCCCGCGGCGTCCGCAACGTTAAGCCTGGGGCAATCGCGACGCCCCTCCACGAGGGTTCGAGGAGAGACATTTCATGCTGCCGCCCCTCCAACCGGACAGCATCCTTCGGTCACGCTACCGCATCATCGAAATCGTCGGTCAGGGCGGGATGGGTTCTATCTACCGGGCCGAGGACTCCCGCCTGCTGGGCCGTTTCTGCGCCATCAAGGAGATTCAGGCCGACCCCGCCAGTTCCCCGCAGGAGCAGCGTCAGGCCCGTGAACAGTTTTACCGCGAAGCGAGCATTCTTGCACGCCTTGACCACCCCAATTTACCGAAAGTATCCGATTTCTTCGACGAGGGCAACCGGGAATTCCTCGTTATGGATTTCGTGCCGGGGGTGGATCTGCGCCAGAAGATCGAGGAAGCCAAGAGCAGGGGAGAGTTCATACCGGAACAGCAGGTGCTCGACTGGGCAGAACAACTCTGCGACGCACTGGCCTACCTGCACAGTCAGGACCCACCCGTTCTGCACCGCGACATAAAACCGGCCAACATTAAGCTGACGCCGGACGGATTGATCAAGCTGGTGGACTTCGGGCTGGTCAAGATCATGGTTCCAGACGACGCCCGTACAATCACAATCCTGCAGGGACGCGGAACGGCTCTCTATACCCCTCTGGAACAATACGGGGGCGATACAGGCCACACAGACCCCCGCTCCGACATCTACTCGCTCGGCGCGACCCTGTATCACCTGATCACCAACCAGCCCCCCGCAGAGGCCAAAACGCGCTTCCTCCAGCCAGACGCCCTGATCCCCCCGCGAGAGATCAATCCTCAGATCAGCCTGCGAACTGAGCAGGCCATCCTGTGGGCGATGGAAATGCACCCGGATTCCCGTCCCCCCTACGTGCAGACCTTCCGGGAAGCGTTGCTCTCAACCGGGCCGATGGGCCTCTGGCCCTCTTTTGAAGGGCAGAAGCGGCTCGCCCGCATCGCACCCATCAATCGGGTGCTGGCGCTTCTCACGCTGGGGTTGCTGGTGGTTTCTGTCCTGACGACCCTGTTCTCACCGAGGCTGGTAGCCCCTTAGAAAACGATGCAACCAGTGCCTCCAGAGCAACAGGAGAAGCACCGTCATTCCCCATCCGCCCAGCGCCCCGAACCAAGCAGCCGTGCTGGCTCCCCATGCCTCGCCAAACCAAGTACGCCACCGAA
The DNA here is from genome assembly GCA_011051745.1 of Chloroflexota bacterium. GTDB lineage: Bacteria > Chloroflexota > Anaerolineae > Aggregatilineales > UBA3940 > DRKO01. The sequence goes on from DRKO01000094.1 coordinate 6,634, forward strand.
TGGCCCCCGGCAGGAGCAGGGCATAATAGTTATACGCCACCAGCCCGAACATCACACTCGGCAGCGCCAGAAGCAGGCCGTAATTTACATCACGGGTGACA
>DRKO01000095.1 GCA_011051745.1 Chloroflexota bacterium
ATCGAGCAGGGCACAGCCGCTCGCCTGCTCGCCCGTGTGGAGCACGACGGGGCAGGGATGGTGATCTTCACCGCCCGTCCCAGCCTCCCCCCTGCCGATTTGCCTGCCGGGGCCGAACCCATCAACTGGCGTTCCCATCCTCCAGAAGGCGATCTGGCCGCTGAGTTGCTGGGGATGGCTGGCCGGGTTCCCCTGATTGCCGGAGGGCGCATGACGTGGCTGGCCCATCGGCATGGCAGGGAGCCCGGCGCTTACATCAAGCCCTCACCCGTGCAGGCGATTGCAGCCCTTGGCGCGGCCTGCTGCGGAGGCGAGACCGCCGCCCTTGAGGCTGCCGTCGCGTTCGTGGAGCGCGGAGAGGTCAACGGGCCGCTTGTAGAACTGGCAGGCTTACCGGTGCGGGCCGTCGTTTTTGAGGATTCGGTAACGGGTATCCATGCCGTCCGGCGGGCCGTTGACCTGCTCGAAGAGGCCGGGCTGGACGTGACTCTGGAGATAGTGGGTGTCGCACCGGAGGAATCGAAGCGGGCCTCGTTGCGCCGTGTCGCCGACCGGGTGGTAAGCGATGTCAACCAGGCGCTTGAGCCGTATCTGGGGACGGGTTAGAGGAATGTTTAGCGAGGCCTTGCACAGCCCGCCAAGCAATGCTATAGTGCTGGTGGCAAGACGGACGGACTTTTGCCCTCTCGTGTGAGTCGGAGGCTTTTTTATTATGAAAAACCCTGGGCACCGCGTAATAGTGTTTGGACTACTGGCCATCCTTGCGACGGGCTGCACTCTGGCGGGTGCGAATGCCGCCCCGCTGACCCCTGTCAGCGCTGAGCCGGGTGGCGTGGTTCTCTCGCCACAAGCCGGTGCACCGGAGGCGGAGGAGACCCTCCCAACGCCGACCACCACCGGCCCGATTGACGTTTTCGGAACGCAGACGGCGATGGCTCCCCCGGTCGTGGAAACCGAAGAGCCAATGCCCGGCACTGGCGCGACCGCCGAGCCGGGCGGCGTGATCGTCGCGCCCCCAACAGAGTCAGCCGCGCCGACGGCAGAAGCCACACCAGAGGTTCCTCCCACGCCGTTACCGGAACCGACACAGGCCCCGGCGGCTGGAACCTGTCCCCCGACCCACACCGTCCAGGCCGGTGAGAATCTGTACCGCATCGCGCTGCGCTACGGCCTGACCTATCAGGAACTGGCGGCTGCCAACGGCATCACCAATCCCGACGCCATCCAGGCCGGAACGGTGCTTACCATACCCGGCTGCGGCGGGGCGCAGCCTTCAGGCGGCGAAGCCCCGGCCACAGGGGGCGAGGTTCTGCATACCGTCCAGCCCGGTGAGAATCTCTTTCGGATTTCGCTTCGCTACGGGGTTTCGTGGGAGGAGATCGCCCGGTATAACGGCATTACCAACCCCAATGCGATCAGCGTCGGGCAGGTGATCCGCATCCCGACCAACCAGTGAGAGGGAGAACCCGACCGGCAGGACGGCTGATGCCAACCGTCCTGCCGGTTTTTTGTGCAGAGTAAAGGCGTTTTGGGCTATGTCAGAAGAGAAGATCGTCAGCAGCCAGCTGGTCTTTGAAGGGCGAATCTTTGACCTGCGCGTGGAGACCGTCGCCCGGAGCGATGGGAAAACGTATCAGCGAGAGATGATCATCCACAACGGGGCGGTGGCGATGGTCCCCCTCGATGAGGATGGCAATGTGATTCTGGTGCGTCAGTACCGGGCGGGAGCGGAAAAAGTCCTGCTGGAGATTCCGGCTGGCATGCTTGAGGATGGGGAGGAACCGCTCGCCGCCGCCCGCCGGGAACTTCAGGAGGAGATCGGGTACTATCCAGAGGAATTGACCCGCCTGGGGCTTTTTTATGTGGCCGCTTCGTATACGACGGAGGCGATCACGATCTACCTGGCGCGGGGCCTGCGCCCTTCACGGCTTCCGCAGGACATAGACGAGTACATCACGGTTGAGAGGATGCCGTTCAGGCAGGCGCTCCAGCAGGCTCTGGATAATGACATCGAAGATGCCAAGACGCTGATCGGGCTGGTGTGGGCCGCGCGTCACCTTGATGGGAAGTGAAAGCCCCCCGGCGAATCCGCCTTCCGGTTATGGCCGATAGTCCGCGCCCAGTATTACCTCGATGTCATAAAGGCCGGATGGACTCTCAGCGGCGATGATGGCTGTCTCTGGCACTCCCAGAGCCTGAGCGATATAGCGGGCGGTGGAAGTTTTCCCCGTGTAATCGTAGATGATCGTCTGCTCATAATCGAAGCGGTCGGCGTTCCCCACGTCAATCACGTTGATGCCCAGCGCCTCCAGCCGGTTAGCTGTTTCGGTGGCGAGGCCTTCCTGCTGAGTCCCGTTGACGATGCGCACTGCGGCCCGCTCGCTGGCGACCCCGGCTGCCAGGTCCTCCTGCTGTGCCCGAACATCTGGATCACAGACGCCAGTCCCGTTATAGACATCCAGCACAAGCTGCCGCACCTTCACCCAGTCGGGGACGAGCACCTGACTGCCATCGGCAAGCGTGGCCGGGTTCACGTACTGCCCGTTGATGACCGCCGAGCAGATGTTCTCATCGGGGATTTCCGCCGCCAGCCATGCAAGCTGAATCATCTGCTGGAGAGACAGGTTCGTGCTGATCCCCTGCTGTACCTCGGCGTAGATCTCCGGGGCCTGAGCGATCAGAGTGGGAAGCTGCCCGGTACTCAGAACGTGATCGCGGATCGCCCGGATGACCTGTTGCTGCCGGGCGGCACGGTCGAAGTCGCCGCCGAATGTCGCACGTGTGCGAGCGTACTGGAGCAGCGTCTCCCCTCCCAGACAGTAGTCCCCCGCCTCCAGATAGAAGGGGGCATAGCCGTACCCTTCCGGGGCGGGGAAGGTCGGGTCGTCTATCGTCTCCGGTACGGTGATCGGGATGCAACCGATATGGTCAATGATCTTCACGAAGGCATAGAAATTCACCGAGACGTAGTAATTGACCGGAACACCCAGGTTGTACTGCACCGTCTGCATCGCCAGAGCGGGGCCGCCCCCGCCGGGGTAACGGTCGGCATCGCCCCGGAAGTGAGCTGTGTTGATCCGGTCGTAGACGCCGTAACCCGGAATCTCGACCCATAGATCGCGGGGGATGGAGAGCATCCCGGCGGTCCGGGTATCCGGGTCCACCGTCAACAGGATCATGGTATCGGTGCGCCAGGGGCCGCTCTCAAGCTGGCGTTCGTCAATGCCGAGCAGCAGGATGGTTACCCGCCCCTCGCTCCAGATGGCCGACTCTTCGCCCTGCCCTCCTGCCTGAGCCTGAACATCCTCTTGGTTAAGCTCAGGCCCTATCCCCTCGCCGCCCCCCCACGGAGCACCGGCTACCAGACGCTTGACGCCGTTAAAGGTGAGATATGCAACTGCAACGATGGCGATCACAAACAGGGCCAGCAGGAGATAGGTGGCCCACTCAGGCAGGATAATTCGCCGCCGACGTGGCCGCGCATGCTGCGGCCTCTGTGAAGTCATAACCGACGCTTTCCCTTGTCTCTCCGATCAAGTCCGGACGCTCCTCAGCCGGGCGGGGCGGGATTATATCACACATCCATCAGGGCACGAAATAGTATAGCCGATTCCCGGCTGTGATGTATACCACCGACGGGCGATCCTGATTAAACACACCTGAGAGCGCGTTGAAGATAGAGTTCTCCGTGTCCTTGTAGTTGGAGAGAAAAGTCCCCGTCAGGGCGGTTACGTAAAGACGCCCGCCGCCGGGGTCTGCAATGAGGAACGCCCGGTCGAAGAGGCTCAGCGTGAGGTGGAAAGCGGAAGGACGGGCCAGGGGCTGAGGCAATCCCTGAAACTCGAAGACCTCTGGCCGACCGAGGAAATACTTGGATATCCGGCCACTGGCATGAAGCACATAAATATTGCCGTTGGTGTCTATTGCCATGTCGATGGCATCGCTGAGGTCGGGTTCCACGTCGGTAAAATAGCGTTGCGGGATGCTGTTATAGGAATCGGTTCCGGCTGGATACCGCCATATCTCCCCCGCGCCTGCGTCCAGCACATACAGATCGCGGTCGTAAACGGCGATGGCGCGTGGCTCCTGCCAGGCATCGAAGCCGGGGAGCACCATTGTGGCAACGTCGAAACTGGGTGAGTAGGTGATCAGCAATCCGTTGCGGGCCAGCACGGCCAGCACGTTTCGCTGTGGGACGCCGCCCTCCTCCATCCAGATCAGGTCAACCAGCCCCCCGACGACCTGAGAGCCGATCAGGTCGCCCTGACGGGTGATGATCTGGGATTCCCGGTTCACCAGCCGCGTCCCGGTCTCGTCCAAATCTTCCCGGTAGAGGATATCCTGGGTCTCGTCCAGCACGTAGAGGTTAAGCCCCTGCACAATGGGGCCTCTCAGGACGGCTCCGGGCGTATATTCTCGCAGCAACACCGGCTCAACGCGGGTGACGTGATCGTAAGCGTCGAGGGCCGCCATCGCCTCGTTGCGGAGCGCCCACAGCTCCGCGCCGGGCGAGCGAATCTCGCTGGCCTGATCAAGCAGGAAGATCGCCGTCTCCCAGTGAGGCCGGGCGGTGGCCTGATCATCCCCTCCGGCGCGGGCGAGTTCGATCTCGGCCTGAGCCTCGCGCACCAGTTGAGCATAACGCGAGGTCTGCCCCCGGAAGCGATAGACGGCTGTCGTCAGGAGGGCAACGATAACCGCCACCGCGAGCGCCACACCGATCTGCATGGCGGTTGAGAGTTGCAATCGCTGGGCGAGGGGATTCTCGACCTCATCTCCCGGCATCATGTGCTCGATAAGCGTCCGGGTCCCGCCGGTTGTCCGGGCCAGCCCCAGCGCCAGCCCGTGTATCATCCGCCTGTGCCACGGCAGGACGCTTGTCTGCTCCTCCTCCGGGGGGGCTTCAGAAGGCAGGGGCGCGGTGGGCTCTTCGGCGAGCGCTTCTGCTGGCTTTTCCGGGCTGTCGAAGCGGCGCAGGGGGGGCGCGAACGGAATCCGACGCGGCGGGATCGGCTCGGCCTCACCCTCGGCCAGCGGCGCAACGAACTTGATCACCTCGGCTGTGGTGAAATCACCGGCTACGCTGCGCAGGTTGACAAGCGCCGCGTCTATCTCGCCGCTCTCCATTGCGTGCCGGATGGTGGTATCCCGGAGGTGATTCAGCGAGGCATCGGCCAGAATGAGGAAATCCCCGGCCCGGATATCCCGTCGGTAGAGATGGATATCCGGCTCCACCTCAGCACCGAGCGGCAGGAAAGCCCCCGGCGCGTCTTCATCAGCGGGCAGCCGTTCAACAAACCCCTCGCGCACGAGGAAACACCGGGCCGGCCCGACAACGGCGAGATAAACTTCCTGATCCCGCAGGACGGCACAGGCTATCCCTACCTCAACTGGATCGGGGCGGCGGGAGTTGAGCTTCAGAAGGGAGGCGTTGATCGCCCGGATCGACTCACGCAGGGCGGTGGTTACCCCTCCTGCTACCTTGAAGTACTTACCGGAGAATTCGCTGACCAGGCTCTCGTAGAAGGAGGCAGGCTGCCGCTCCTCCTCTCCAAGCGAGATGAGGCCGAACAGCGTGTCAGCATCGCGCCCCCGTGCGGCGCGGCGCGGCGGAGGCTCGGCAATCGCCCCCGGCGAAGCCGAGCTAATCGCCCGCCCTCCGACTATGAATAGATGGCCGACCAGCGCTTCAAGTTCAGGAGTAGCCATTGTCCCCAGGTCTGGAGTGAGAAAGATAGAGCCTCATCGCGAGGGATTGTACCTGAGATTACAGTGGAACGAAAATCGCCAGCCACCCCACACGGCTAGGCCCGGGACTCCGGTTTCTTATCTTCGTCCCTGCGCCCCAGCTCCTCATAGATGGCTTCCAGGCTAACCTTGATGCGGCGCTGAACCTCGTCGCGTTCGGCCCGCCTGACGGGGAAAAATGAGAGCAACTCAGGGACAAGGGTGCTGATCTCAGATCGCGGTCGCCCCGCCCGGCGCAGACTGTTCACCCTCCGTCGGGCGACGCGCAGATACTCCGCCAGCGGCTCGACATCCAGCGAGCGGGGGACGCTCCCCCGACCGGGGATCATCGTCCAGCTTGCATAGCGCCCGTGTCGTATTTCGGCCAGTGCGTTGAGCCAGGCTTTGGAGGTCGTGTCGCGCAGGCTGGGATGCCGATCTGTGACGATCGCATCTCCCACAAAGGCGATCTTCTCCTCCGGCAGCAACACCCAGGCGTTGCCAGCCGTCGCGCTGGGTTTGCTGATCACGGTGATCTCGCGGTCGTCGCACATCAAATGGAGGGCCTGGTCGAAGGACACCTCCGGCAGCGACAGCTTTACGCTGGCAAGTTCGACAAACTCGTTGTCGTTCGCGCTCATCTCATCGGCAACCTGTGAGATGAAAGTTTCTTTCAGGCTGAGTATCTGCCGGGCTGCCGACTCGTGCGCCACGACCGGAGCCTCAAACCAGGCATTGCCGAGGACGCGGTCGCGGTGGGCGTCGGTGACGATGATGTAACAGAATGGAGCGGGGCTGATCTCCTGAAGAGCAGCTCGCCAGTGTCTGGCCTCACGAGGATAGGGCGGAGTATCTATGCACACCCATCCCTGCCCGGTCAGCACCGCGCCGACAGTTACCAGAGTGTATCCAGTCTCGACATAGACGCCGGGAGCGATCTTCTTCATGGGTGCTCAATCACCAGATGATGAGGGTCAGGTCGGTTAACTCTGCTGCCTGTCAGGCCACAGGGTCGGTCTATCCCTGTGATCATGTCTCTTCTTCAAAGAGGGCTTTGCCCGCCTCTTCCAGGGCTGCCTCGATCCGTTCCGTCGGGGCCTTGATGCCGCCTCCCTGCGCGAAGTCCGGGCGACCACCTCCCCGTTCGCTC
>DRKO01000096.1 GCA_011051745.1 Chloroflexota bacterium
AGTGGTCGGGCTGGGCGTGAACGTCGCCGTCGGGGTAGAAGTCAGGGTCGCCGTGGGGGAGGGCGTCCAGGTCGGGTTGGCGGTTGGCCCGGCCAGCGTTGATGTGCTGGTCGGGAGGACGAACAGGGTGGGCTGGGCTGCCCGTGGCGAGCGAGCGGGGGCTGCCAGAGCGGCCATAACGACCACACACGACACCACTCCGGTGAGCACCAGCATCAGTATCGAAACCAGATTGTAGATGCGCTCTGGGTCCCTGAAAGGCGAATCCTGACTCATGCCGTGCACTCCTTTGCGAAGGAGGGGCCAACCCCCGGCAGGGGGAACGCTACGATGTGAAAGTGATCAACTGCTGGATATCTGCCCCGGAGCGTAGCGAAAGACGCCACTCTTCAATGGCTCTCTCGATCAGGCGCTGGCGGGTCTCCGCCTCGACTTCCCGCGCCGGGTCAAACTCTAGTGTCTGGATAATGTGATACCCCCACGCCGTCTGCACAACACCGCTGATCTGCCCCGGCTGCAAGCTGAAGGCCACTTCCTCTACCTCAGGGACAAGCAGCCCCCCGCGCGGGAACCAGCCCAGGTCTCCGCCGTTGTCGCGGGTGGTGACATCCACCGAGTACTGCGCGGCCAGCGCGGCAAAGTCCTCCCCGGCCTGAAGACGGGCCAGCACCTCTTCAGCCTCGGTCTGAGAGTTCACCAGAATATGGCGGGCGTGTACCTGTTCCGCCACGGTAGGGACGGACTCGATCACAGGAGCAAGCAACTGATCGGTCAGCAGGTCCATCCGGATGACCTCGCGGAATTCCTCCAGCGAGTAGAAATTGCCCGCCAGCCAGCCGTAGAAATACTCTTCTCCGCTTTCCTGGATCATCTCCGCGATGGTTGCGTCCACTTCCTCGTCGGAGACGGAAATCCCCTGAGCGGCAGCCTGCTGCCGGATCAATTCCTGCTCGATCAGGAGATCGAGCACCTGTTGCTGGTAGCTGGCCTGCCCCGAAACCTCAAACCCCAGGGCAGCCTGCCCGGCCTCAAAACGCTGAAGCTCGCGCTGGAAAGCCTCCAGCGTGATGGGCTGGCCGTTGACGAGGGCCACATACTGGGGCTGGTCTTCTGCTACGGGGGTTTCTTCAGAGGTCTGCGGGAGGGAGGACTCCGGTGGAAGCGTCGGAGTGGCAGCCTGTCCACAGCCTGCAAGAAGGAAGATCAGGCTCAGCGCAAGCGCGCTGATGAAAGTTCGGTGTGATGGTCTCACGTATCCTCGCATATTCATCCCTGTACTGTGGTTGATCAGTCTACTCAGAAAGACTCCGTTTGGCAAGGAGGCGTTAAGCTCGCAGGGTGGCCCTTCTTTCGTCCTGTTCTCCTCTGTCTGGCGGGGGAATTACCCGCCTCACCGGTGAGTTTCCAACAGGCCCTCGCAGCCGATGCGAGATCGGAGATACATAAATTATTTTTATGAACGGCAATTATCAAAATTAGTCAAAAACGATTAATTCCTGTTCTAGGATGAATCTGGGGCGGAAAGCCAGAAGGTGGGGGCGGCATGAGTGATGAACTGCTTACAACGCGGGAGGTTGAGCGACTGGTTCGCCTGAACCGTGTCACCATCTATCGCCTGATCCGGGAAGGCGAGTTCCCGGCTATCAAGGTTGGAGGGCAGTGGCGTTTCCCCAGGAGTGCAATTGAGGCCTGGCTGGCGAAGCAGGCCAGCGTGAACCTCCCCGCCCCTTCTCCGGAGGAGGGCGTGCCTCCTCTGGCCGATCTCTTCTCGGACTCGGAACTTCGACCCGTTTTGAAAGCCTTTGCCGAGGCGACCGGGCTATCTATCGCCATCCTGGACACCGACGATCAGCCGGTGATCGAATGCCTCGAATGCAGCCCTTTCTGTAAAGCGGTGCAGGGAACCCCCCAGGGGGCCAAAGCCTGCAGAGAAAGCCGCATCCATCCCACGGAAGCCGAGCACGGATTGCTGATCTGTCATGCTGGCCTCCATTACCTGACGGCTCCTATTGAAATCGAGGAGCAGCCTGTCGCCAGAGTGTTGATGGGGCCGTTTGTCAGGGACGAAGTTCATCTGGAAACCATCCGCCAGTCTCTCCCTGACGTGGCTCACAGGATCGGGGCCGATGCGCATCTGCTGCTGGAGCATCTGCATCAGGTGCAGAGGCTTACCCCTGAGCAGGTTAACATGTTGCTTCGCCTGCTGAGCCGGGTCATCAACACGATGGTCAGGCTGGCCTACAACCGGCGCAAAGCCGACCAGCGTTTAAAGGAGATCGCCCGGCTGGCCTCCTCGCTGGAGTGATGGCTATAGCATCTGCCCCAGCCGGTTTGATCGGTTTGAGATCAGTCTGAATGAAAGGAGACACAAAACCTATGGCTATTCAACCCGATGAAGTGCTCGATTGCAGTGGGCTGAGTTGCCCGATGCCGATTCTGAAGACCAAGAAGGCCATTGACAAGCTGGAGGTCGGGCAGGTGCTCAAGATGATCGCCACCGACCCCGGCTCCAAGCCTGACATGGAAGCCTGGACCAAAAAGACGGGCCACGAACTGCTGGAATACCAGCAGGAGGGCGAGAAGCACATCTTCTATATCAAGAAAACGGGTTAACCCCGCCCTTTGATCTCTGAACCCTGTGTTGCGGACAACAAGGAGTATGGAACATGGCAGAGAACAAGAACGGCAAGCTCATCATCATGGCAACCCACGGCCCCGAAGACCCGGAACGCGCCACGATCCCGTTTGTGATGGGGGTCGCGGCGCTGGCTTCAGAGATAGATGTGGTGATCGGGTTTCAGGCTAATGGCGTTATGCTGGTCCGCAAGGGCTGTGCTGACCACGTCTTCGCTGCGGGCTTCCCCCCTCTCAAGGAACTGATGGACACCTATCTGGAGGAGGGCGGCAAGATGTTTGTCTGCGGGCCATGTGTCCAGTCCCGGCAGATCAACCCCGAAGAGGAGTTCATCGAAGGGGCAACGATCGTGAACGCAGCTACTTTCGTCGGGGAGTGCATGGACGCGACGAACGTTCTGATTTACTGAGTTGAGCGAAGGGCTAAGCCATGACGGAGGAAAAACCCAAACGGGTCGCGTTAATTGCCAGCCAGGGGACGCTGGACGGCGCGTATCCGCCCCTGATCATCGCCACGACCGCCGTCGCGATGGATATGGAGGTCGCGATCTTCTTCACCTTCTACGGGCTGAACATCATCCACAAGAAGAAGATGCACACCCTCAAAGTCTCGCCGGTGGGCAATCCGGCCATGCCGATGCCGATCCCCAGCATTGTGAGCATCATTCCGGGCATGACGCCCATGGCAACCGGCATGATGAAAAGCTGGATGAGCAAAGCCGGTACGGCCAGCATTCCCGATCTGGTCGAGGCCTGCGTTGAGTTCGGCGTGCGGATGATCGCCTGCCAGATGACCCTGGACGTGCTGGGCATCAAGCGTGAGGAGTTGATTGACGAATGCGAGGTGGGCGGCGCGGCCACCTTCCTGGAATACGCCGCTGAAGCTGACATCTCGCTGTTTATGTGATCTACAAGACCTGTCGGAGGTGAATATTCATGGCCGATGAAGACAAAATCCTGATCATCATGACGAGCGGCAAGGACACGCCGCGACGCTGCGCAACCCCCTTCTTCTTCGCCAGCCTGGCCGCCGCGATGGACTATGAAGTCACCATGTTCTTCACCATTGACGGCACGACGTTGCTGGAGAAGGGCGTCGCCGAGACGGTCTACCCCCGCGAGGGCGGCGAGAACGTCGCCAAGTACATGAACGACTGCATCGAAGCGGATATCCCCTTCTACTGCTGCACAGCCTCGATGGAACTGCATGGTCTCACCAAAGAAGACCTGATAGACCATGTGGAACTCGTTGGAGGTGCGACGATGTGGGAGCTGGCCGATGATGCAGGCAAGGTACTGACCTTCTAAGGAGTGTGTGTTATGGCAAAAATTCGCGGGTGCGACATCCCGGAAGACCTCTACTACTTTCTTGAGAAGCATAGCTGGGCGAAGCCACTGGGGAATGGCCGCGTGCGCGTCGGCGTAACCGTCGTAGCCACCAAGATGGCCGGAAACCTGAGCGCTGTAACCCCCCGCTCCAAGCGGATCGGGAAGGAGCTGGAGCGCGGGAAGAGCATCGGCACAATGGAGAGCAGCAAGTACGTCGGCCCCATCCCTTCGCCGGTGAAGGGCGTTCTCGTTGCCGTCAACGAGGCGCTCAAGGATAACCCCAACCTGCTTGTGAACGATCCCTACGGCGAGGGATGGGTGGCGGAGATGGATGTCCCCGACTGGGAGACCCAGAAGGACGAACTGCTGACCGGCCAAGCTGCCCTGGATGCCTACGAAGCCTTCATGGAGAAGGAAGGCTTCTCCTGTGAGGGATAGAGCCACCGCCGGGCCGGGCTCTCAGGTAAGCCCTGAACTGAGATCGCTGGCCCCCCGCGTGGTGTAAGCCCCAGGAGGGAAAAAACATGCCTGAGAGAGAGACAATCTACGAGGTTCTGCAGAAGCGAGGCGTTACCCGGCGTGATTTCCTCAAAATGACGATCCTGCTGACCGGAGCCCTGGGCCTGGAGTACAGCCAGGTGGAGCGCGTTCGGGTGGCGCTGGAGACCAAGCCCCGCGTTCCCGTCATCTGGCTGGAATTCCAGGACTGCGCCGGGTGCACCGAGTCGATCAGCCGCTCCCAGAACCCGACTCTGACCAGTCTGGTGCTCAACGATCTGACGATTGAGTATCACGAGACGTTGATGGCCGCGGCGGGCTTCCAGGCCGAAGGGGCCAAGGAAGCGGCGATGGAACAGTACTACGGCGAGTACGTCCTCGTTGTCGAGGGTTCGATCCCGCAGGGAGCCGGCGGGGTCTACTGCACCGTCGGAGGGCGGACGGCGCTGGACATCCTGCGTGAGACTGCAGAGGGCGCGTTTGCCGTGATCGCGGTGGGCAACTGCGCTTCCTTTGGTGGCCTCCCGAAGGCCAGCCCCAACCCGACAGATGCGGTGGGCGTGATGGAACTGGTCACCGACAAGCCGGTGATCAACATCCCCGGCTGCCCGGCCATCCCGGAGGCGATGACCAACACCATCGCTCACATCATCGCGCTGGGATCGATCCCCGAGCTGGACTACCTCAAGCGGCCAATGGCTTTCTACAGCCACACGATCCACGACCGTTGCCTGCGGCGCGGCTTCTATGAGGCCGGGTTGTTCGCCGACAGCTTTGGCGACGAGGGATATCGCAAGGGGTACTGCCTGTACAAGCTGGGCTGCAAGGGCCCGACGACCTATAACGCCTGCTCCAGCCTGAAATGGAACGGCGGCACGAGCTTCCCCGTCGAATCCGGTCACCCCTGCCTGGGTTGCTCTGAGCCGAACTTCTGGGACAACGGGGGCTTCTATCAGGGCCAGAGTGCTCCTCTTCAGAGGCCGGAGGTCTCTGTTGTGGGCATCGCAGCCGGTGCAGGTGTGGTACTGGGTGCGGGAGCAGCCGCGCTGAACGCCTCGGCCAAGAAGAAGGCCAGAGAGCAGGCGAAGGCAGCCTCCCACCAGAAGGAAGAGGAAAAGGAGGAGTGATCCCATGAACCCGTCCGATCTGATGCGTCTGGCACGTGGCCCGCTGTTCTATTTCGCCCTCCTGTTCTTCATTGCGGGCATGCTCTACCGGCTGACACGGGTAGTGGGCTTCGGGTGGAAGAAGGACCTGACCAAACCCAAGAAGAGCAAGATAGCAGGCTCGCTGCTCGCCTTCGTCAAGAGCGTGATCATCTGGCCCTTCATTCCGCGCGTGGAAGGCTCCCTGAAGCGGAATCTGGTGGCCTACTTCGCCGGAGGGCTGTTCCACCTTGCTCTGTTCCTGGTGGTCTTTCTGGGGGCGGCCCACATGCTGGTGTGGAAGTCCCTTCTGGGCTTCGGATGGCCGACGCTGCCGCTGCCCGTCGTAGACTGGCTGGCTGCGGCTGGCATCGTTGCCCTGCTGGTGCTGTTCATCAATCGCCTTGTCAATCCGGTTCTGCGGACGATCTCACATGCAGCGGAGTACCTGAACCTGCTATTTGTCTTCCTCCCTATGCTGACCGGCTTCTTCCTAACCCACCATCTCCTTCTGCCCTATGAAGCAATGTTCGCCCTTCACGTCCTGAGCGTTGACTGGCTGCTGATCTGGATCCCGCTGAGCCGCATCTCTCACTTTGTCTTCTACTTTTTCTCGAAAGCCATCTACGGCGCGGAGTTCGCGCGGCGTGGGGCGCAACCATAAGGGGGTGAGCCATGGCTACAATGTCTGTAACGGAGCAAGCGCTCAATACATACGTGCGCGAGACGGGCGGCTGGATCGCCTCCCAGCTTGAAGCCTGCACCCGCTGTGGGATGTGCGCCGAAGCCTGCCACTTTTACGTGGCGACCGGTAATCCCGAATACACGCCCATCTGGAAGGTGGAACTGGTCAGGCGGGCCTATGAGCAACGCTTCACCCTGATCGGCAAGATCAAGCAGGCGCTTGGCTTTGAGAAGCCGGTCACCGATGAAGACCTCCGGCACTGGGCCGAGCTGGACTACTACGCCTGCACCATGTGCAACCGTTGCTCGATGGTGTGTCCGATGGGCATCCAGCTTGCGGACCTGATCCACGAGGCGCGCGCCGGTCTGTTTGAGGCGGGCCTGATCCCCTCTGACCTCAAGGCGGCGCTCGACAAGCAGATCGAGGAGGGGAGCCCCCTCGGCGCGGATGACGAGACCTTCGATGATCGTCTGGAGTGGATCGAGGACGACTGGGATGTTGAGTTCCCGATGGACAAAGAAGGGGCCGATGTTCTGCTCGTCTTCTCCTCTATCGAGATCATGAAGTTCCCCGATAATCTGGCGGCCATCGCAAAAATCCTGGATGCGGGCGGAGTCAACTGGACGCTGAGCAAAGAAGGGCGTGAGGTTACCAACTTCGGCCTGTATGCCGGATCGGATGAGCTGGAAATGCTGATCGCCGACCGGGTGATCCGGGCCGCTAAGCGACTCGGCGTCAAGCGGGTTGTGGTCTCAGAGTGCGGCCACGCTTACGATGCCCTGCGCTTCCGCGCCGCAAACCTGCGTGGCGAGAAGCTGCCCTTTGAGGTGGTTCACATCACGCAGGTGATCGGCGAACTGGTCGAGAGCGGCAGGATCAAGCTCAAAGCGGGCGCGTTCGAGAACGGCAAGGTTACCTTCCACGATGCCTGCAAGATTCAGCGTCGCGGTGGGGACTTTGAGCAGCCGCGAGAGGTGCTCAAAATCCTGGCGGGCGACCGATTCGTTGAGATGACGCCCAATCGTGAGGAAGCCTGGTGCTGCGGCGGCGGTGGCGGGGTGATCGCCATTCAGGACGCCGACGAGGTTCGCCGGGCCGCGTTCACGATCAAGATCGATCAGATCAACGCTGCCGGTGCGACGACCGTTGCCATGACATGCAGCAACTGCCGCCTCCAGTTCCTGGACTGTGTGGATCACTTCAACCTAAACTGGAACGTGACGGGGCTGGCCCAGATGGTGGCAGACGCACTGGTAGAGGAGGGGTAGAGCAAATGGCGCAGAGAATAGTTGTAGACCCGATCACCCGCATTGAGGGCCATCTTCGCATTGAGGCAGAGCTGGACGAGAGCAACACCATCGTTAGCGCTTACAGTTCAGGCACGATGGTGCGCGGCATCGAGATCATCCTCAGAGGGCGTGACCCGCGCGATGCCTGGGCGTTTACTCAGCGTGCCTGTGGCGTCTGCACGACCGTTCACTCGTTCGCTTCCATCCGTGCGGTCGAGGATGCGCTGGATATCACCATCCCGAAGAACGCCAACCTGATCCGCAACCTGATGATCGCCCAGCAGTACATCCACGACCACGTGATGCACTTCTACCACCTCCACGCGCTGGACTGGGTGGATGTCGTCTCGGCGCTGGATGCTGACCCCGCAGAGACGGCCCGCATCGCACAGAGCATCTCCGACTGGCCGAACTCCTCGGCGGGGTACTTCCGCACCGTTCAGAATCAGGTGAAGGCCATCGTGGAGAGCGGGCAGTTGAGCCTGTTCGCCAACGCCTACTGGGGGCACCCGGCCTATAAGCTCCCTCCAGAAGTCAACCTCCTGGCGACGGCCCACTATCTGGAGGCGCTGGACTGGCAGAAAGACGTTGTCAAGCTGCACACCATCTTCGGCGGCAAGAACCCGCATCCGAACTTCCTGGTTGGCGGCGTGCCCATGCCGATCGATCCAAACAGCGACGTGGCGCTCAATGCCGAGCGGCTGACGCTGGTGGGGCGCATCATTGACCAGATGATCGCCTTTGTTGATCAGGTCTATCTCCCCGATCTGCTGGCTATCGCGCCTTACTACGTTGAGTGGGCCAGCTACGGCGAGGGTCTGGGCAACTTCCTGAGCTGGGGCGAGTTCCCGCTTGACGATCCGCGTGACGCGAGCAACCAGTTTGTGCCGCGTGGCGTCATCCTGAACCGTGACCTCAGCAACATCATCGAGCCTGATCCCAAGGATTTCGCGGATATTCAGGAGTTCGTCGCGCACTCGTGGTATAAGTACAACGCCGGGGACGAGCAGGGCCTGCACCCCTTCGCTGGCGAGACCGAGTTCAACTTCACCGGCCCTCAGCCGCCGTATGACTTCCTCGAAGTCGAGCAGAAGTACTCGTGGCTGAAGGCTCCTCGCTTCCGCGAGACGCCGATGGAGGTCGGCCCGCTGGCCCGCGTGCTGATGATGTACGCCACCGGGAACGAGATGATCAAAGAACTGGTGGACAGCACACTGGCAGCGCTTGGTGCGCCCATTGAGGCTGTGTTCTCGACACTGGGGCGGACGGCGGCCCGCGCGTTTGAGACCAAGGCCTTCGCCTACGCAATGAAGGACTGGTACAACGACCTGATCGCCAACATCGCCAGCGGAGACCTTGAGAACTGGAACGGTGAGCGTTTCGATCCGAGAACCTGGCCTGCCCATGCAGAGGGCTTTGGCTGGACCGAGGCTCCGCGCGGGGCGCTGGGGCACTGGGTGGTGATTGATAACGGCAAGATCACCAACTATCAGATGGTTGTGCCGACAACCTGGAACGCCTCACCGCGCGATCATAAAGGGCAGCCGGGGGCTTATGAGATGTCGTTGCCCGGCACGCCCATGGCCGATCCGGAGCAACCTCTTGAGATTCTGCGCACCATTCACAGCTTTGACCCGTGCATGGCCTGCGCGATCCATCTGGTGGATGCGACCGGAAAAGACCTCGGTGAGGTGGATGCCACGCCCGGAATCCGCTGCAGAGTGTACTAAGCGCGGAGGCGCACGAGAGGGGGGCATTACGCCCCCCTCCCCCTCGA
>DRKO01000097.1 GCA_011051745.1 Chloroflexota bacterium
AGACCGGAGCAGAGGAAGGCGGGGGAATATCGTACCGGCTGGAAGCCGCGCTTGCCAACTCCTTGGAGCGCACCATCCTGATAGCAGGAGCACTCTCAGGGCTGGGGGGGATTCTGTTGCTCGGTTTCGCCGTACTGGTACTGCGCAGGCGTGTGCCGCCGCCCGATGATCGGGAAGGATGATTGATGCCCCCGGAGCCAGACAGAGAATCAAACGCCCCGCTCCCGGTTGGCTGGAGCGGGGCGTCCGCGTCGGATCACATTACTTCTTGTTGGCCTTTTTCGCCTTGACGGTAATAACCTTCGGCTTGACCTCTTCGACCTTCGGCAGTGTCAGCGTCAGGATGCCATGCTCAAACTCGGCTTCGGCCTTGTCCGCCTCAACAGGAACGGGCAGAGCCACCGAACGGCTGAAGCTCCCGAAGCGACGCTCCCGATAGTGGTAGTTGCGCTTCTCGGTCTCTTCCTCTTCTTTGATCTCCCCCCGGATGGTCAGCACGTCGCCCGTGACGTTGATCTCGATGTCATCGGGGTTCACGCCGGGCAGAACGGCTTTCACAACCAGCGCATCATCGGTCTCGTACATGTCCATCGCGAGCGTCTCTTCGGAGAGGAGGGTCGGCCACGGGAAGCGGACAAAACTATCCTCCAGCAGCCGATTCATGGCATCCCGCAGTGTCAAGGCCTCACGGAACGGCTCCCAACGAACGATATCCGACATCTGCACTCACCTCCTCATCACCGCTACCGGTCATCCTCATGTGCATTCTAAAGCTTAGGGCATGACGATCAGAGGAACATTAGAGGAATGTATGCGTCACATAAGAAAACCGGCGACCAAGCGCCGGTTCGGTAGCGTGGATTGTGTCCCGCCCGCTCAGGCTTCCTGCTCGCCGCGCTCCTCCTCTTCTGACGATTTCTCCTGCCAGTCCTTGTTGCGAAAGTCCACAAACCGATAGCCGATCCCCCGCTCGGTCAGGATATATTTAGGATTGGAGGGGTCTTCCTCGATTTTCTCGCGCAGGTAGTTGATGTACAAACGTACATAGTGCGTCTCGTCACGGTACTCGTATCCCCAGACCTTGGCGAGTAACTGCTCGTGTGGAACCGTCCAGCCAGCGTTCTCGATCAGATGATACAGCAGGCGATACTCGGTCGGGCGCAGCTTGATGTGCTTACCCTCTACGATCACCTCACGCTTGTTGAAATCCACGCTGAGGCGGTCATCAATCTTAAGCACTGCCTGCGAGGGCTTGGTCACCGTGTTCACCCGCCGTAGAACGGCCTTAACGCGGCTGACCAGTTCACGAGCGCCGAACGGCTTGGTCACATAGTCATCAGCGCCGAGCTCCAATCCTCTGACCTTGTCTTCCTCTTCACCCTTCGCCGTCAGCATAATGACCGGCGTGTTGGAGAATTCACGCAGCATCCGGAGGACTTCGAAGCCATCCAGTTGTGGCATCATCACATCCAGAATGATCAGATCCGGGATGTGCTTGCGAACCATGTCGAGCGCCTCGATCCCGTTAGTGGCTTCGAGGACCTGGAAACCTTCCAGCTCCAGATTCATGCGGATGAAATTAATCATGCGTCTCTCGTCATCCACAACGAGGATCCGCATGCCGGTGAAGTCCTGATCAGAGTCTCGTGGGCGCATTCTTATTCTCGCACAAAGGTGGGGATCTCTTCTTCCTGCTCGCTGGGCAGAATCTGAATAAAGTTGATGCGCCACCAGGGGAAGATCACCTGATTGACCTCCCTCAGAATGTAGGGGACGTCCTTCCCATCACGGCGCTGGGGGTTCATTCCCATCACAAACTGATCCGTTGGCTTCGGCAACTCATCCACATCGAGGATAACCGGATCGTCATTTGCAAGATGGACCTGGATTCGGTAGCTCATACAATCGCCTCACTGTGTTCATCGAGATAGTGCGTCTACAGTCAGGATACAAACTTCTTTACTTGAAGTAGATGTGCATTACCAGCTTGCCCAGGCGGATCTCGTCCCCATCTCGGAGCAAGCGTGGTTGATGGGCCGCCAAGCGCTGACCGTTCAGGTAGGTTCCATTCGCGCTGTCAAGGTCCACAATCGAGAGGACGTCTTCCCCGCGCCGCAGGGCAGCGTGGATGCGAGAGACGCCCTTCTCCAGAGCCCCGTATGGCGTCAGATCGAGATCGGGGTTAATTCCACTGGAACTATCGGAACGCCCAATGAGAAACTCAACACCGGGCCGGATACTGATAGGTTCATCTGCATCACGAACATGGATGATGACTTCATTCTGCTCGCGAAACGTTGCCGTTCCCCAGCCGGATTTGACACTGAACTCGTTAGAATCTTCATCCAGCTTGCGGGTCGAGGCCTGCTCATCGGGATCACTCCACAAGCTCAGGCCACACTCTTCGCAGAATAAAGCGCCTTCCATATTCGGGTGTTTGCAGTGTGGGCATGTGATCATTTTTCGTCCTCGAACAACGTCAGGAGTGCACGGGTGCCGTACTTCAACCGTTTTGCACCTTCGTCGGATAACCTCTGCGTATGAGCGACGCGCCGGGCTTCAAGAAGCGCCGCCTGGCCCAGGTCCTCCTCGCCGCTCTCGAACAGCCGTGTTGCGAGGTACTCAAGCCGACGTGTCGCCTCCTCCGGGTCGCCTTTCTCGACCGCTTCGCGAGCCCGCTCCTGCAGGCGATAAAGCATCAACCGGTTTAAGGCATCCAGTAGCCCCGGCGGAGGATCCTCTTCTATCTGCTTGTCGGTGACCTGGATAGCCAGGTCCAGCACGGCCTGATCAACCATGCGGCCGGTGCCCAGCACTTGTCCGCTGACCTCCACACGCCCCACGAAAAACTCGCCCAGTTCTGCCTCCCTGGTGTGGATCTGGAACTGCAGGACAATGCTGGTAGTGCCCGCTCCATCAACGGTTCCGAGAGGCACAGGCTGCTCATCAGCGGGCAGGGGCATAGGATTAGGGGACATCCGGGTCAGGGAGACCAGTTCCGCCTGGATCGAGGGAGCCACGACTAGGCGTGACCGCTCCGCGTAAGCAGCCGCCAGCGTCCTGACACGCTCGTTGAGAAAGCGGCTGATCGCCTCGGAAGTGCTGATATAGGCCGATGATCCGCCAGTGCGGGAGGCCAGCTCGTCAAGAAAACGATCGTTCCAGTCCTCTCCGATCCCGATCCCGCTGATGCTGATGCCGTTCACGTGGGCCGCGCTGGCAAGCTCAAGGCACTTGTCCTCATCTCCATAGGTGCGACCGTCTGTGATGAGTATCAGATGATTTACATAACGCGGATCAAGATTGCGTTCAATCTGGCTGATCCCGGCTTTCAGACCGGCCAGCATCTCGGTCGCGCCGTCAGCCCGTATGGTGCTGATCAGGGCCTTGATCCCCTGTGGATCGCGGGGATGCTGAGCCGGGACGATCACTTCGGCCTCGTCGCTGAAGACTACAATGGAGATGATATCCTCTGGCCTGCTGGCGTCAATGA
This sequence comes from Chloroflexota bacterium, assembly GCA_011051745.1. Taxonomy (GTDB): domain Bacteria; phylum Chloroflexota; class Anaerolineae; order Aggregatilineales; family UBA3940; genus DRKO01. The sequence continues at coordinate 3,494 of DRKO01000097.1, forward strand.
TCCGACGTGCTGCTGATTTAACGTGCTGTAGCCGCACTCCCTGCATGGACTTGCTACGATCCACGACAAGGCACAGATTCAGCGGAGCGTCGGAGCGCACAGAAACGCCCTGAGTGGGCTGAATCTTCAGCAGCACATACAAAAGCTGCGGTTCGTCCAGCCTCTTCACGTAGCGACGGCTGTAAAGGCTTTCCAGCGAGAGACGAGGGCCAGCGCCCCTCCGTCCCTGAAAAACCGCGTCATATTCGACCCGCCTCTGACGATCAGAGAGCACCTCATAAGCCGCGTTGACCTCTCTAAAAATAAGTGCTGCTCCCGGCGCTTTATTCACATCCGGATGGAAACGCCTGGCTGCGAGACGATAAGCCTGCCGTATTTCCTCGTCGCTGGCGTCCGGCGATACCCCCAGGGTCGCGTAATGATCCTGTTCAAAACCTGTCAGCCCCACTTGTTCACCCCTCTAAAGGTTACGTTCGAGTCAGTCGGGCATCTGCACCAGTATGACAGTGATGTTATCCGGTCCCCCCTGGGCATTTGCCTCAGCCACCATCTGGTCGCAAGCTTCCTGAGGGTCAGAAGTCTCTGAGACGATCTCTCTCATCCGCTGTTCACCGAGGACCCCCCATAGCCCATCGGAGCACAGCAAGAGGAGTGAAGAAGGTGGCAGCCGCCGGGTGGCGGCGTCAATTTCGAGCGTCTCACCCTGACCGATAGCCCGATAAAGCACATTGCGCTGAGGGTGTACCTCGGCCTCTTCTGCCGTCAACTGACCCAGTTCCTGGAGACGCCGAACCAGCGAGTGATCGCGCGTGATCAACTCCATGTTGCCATCGGTGATGAGGTAAGCGCGGCTGTCCCCAACATGCGCGATGTACGCGAGGTCCCCCCGAATGACGACGCAGGTCGCCGTCGTTCCCCCATCCGGAACCTGCAACTGAACCGCTTTGTTGGCTTCCTCCATTGCCTCCGACAATACCTCTGGTATCGTCTTCTGTTCGGCGTTCAATGCCTGCCCCTCCAGATGGGGCAGGATGATCTCATTGAAGACAAAGCGGGCCAGCGTATGGACGGTGACAGCGCTCGCCAGTTCTCCGTCATGATGCCCTCCCATTCCATCGGCAACGATGAAAAGGCCAACAAAGGGAGGGTGCCCTGTGATCTCCGCATTGGCGAGCAGGGCCAGCGATCCATCCTGATTGTTGGGCCGAACCCGCCCAACATCGGTTGCCAGGCCGTACCGGATGCGCTGGACGGGATTAACAAAGGCCTTTGGAGGCTCAAGAGGGCGCGTCTGGAGAGGTCGGGCGGTTAGCTCCTCCACATTTCCCGATCTCTCCGGCTCCGACTCCGGCTGAAGGTCTGCTTTCTTCTCTGACGTTTCCTGCGTTTTATGCCCGAACAAGCGACGAAATAGTTCCATTGTTTGCTTCTACTCCCGATCCACCACCTACGCCGGAAGAGCATAGATGTGGTGATCATCGGAACCTATGTAAACCATATTATCAGCAGCGCGGGGCGAAGAGAGGATGGGGCCATCGCTCTGGAATCGCCATAGCAGATCCCCCGTCTCCGCATGGAGGCAGTATAAAGCCCCGTCCACAGCCCCTATGTAGACCGAATTCTTATAGACGAAAGGAGAGGAGGTTACCTTGCTCCCTACGTTGAATTTCCAGACCTCACGCCCGCTCAGCGCATCAATAGCATAGACATGGTTGTCTACCGAACCAAAGTAAACCCTGCCCTCGTAGTAGGCAGGAGATGAGACAACCTGTCCGCCGGTGCGGTATCTCCAGACCGGGTATCCCTGCTCGATATCCAGAGCATAGACATGCCAGTCATTAGATCCGACGTAGACCACACCCTCATGTACGAGGGGGGTTGACATCACCCGACGGCGAGTCTGGAAGCGCCAGCGCATCTCCCCCCCCAGGTCGAGGCAGAGGAAATCCCCGCTCTCCGTGCCGAAAAATACCCGCTCGCTCTCCTTATCAACAACCGGTGAAGAGCGGATCGGAGCCATAGCGTTGTAAGACCACACCTCACGCGCCAGCGAAGGGCCGGGCTTGAGTGCGTAAACCTTACCGTCATCCGATCCGAAGAAGACCAACCCCAGCTCAAAATAGGGGGTTGTGAAGACCTTGCCTTCTGTTTTAAAGGCCCATCGTCGTTTCCCCGTCCGCACATCAACAGCATACAGACGATAGTCCGATGAGCCGATGTAAACGGCCCCACCTCCATAGACGGGGGAGGAGCCAATCCCGCCTTCGGTGGCAAACTTCCAGATAAGACCGCCCTCTCTGGCATCAAGAGCCCACAGATTGTTATCGTAAGCTCCTACAAAGAGCACGCCGTTATGGATCAGAGGGGTAGAGCGGACGGCGTCCTCCACCTTAAACGACCAGACAGGCAATACGCTGTCCACATCGCTGAACGCGGTTGGCGCGGCCGGAGCGCTGCGCGGAGCCGCCGCCGGGGGTGGAGGCACAGAACCCTCCCCCGGAGGGGCATCAGCCGCCGGGGAAGGTGGCGAGGCTGGAACCGCCACCGTAACGGGTTGTGAAGCCCCTACGGCTTCAAGGGATTGCTTCATGGCCTCAGCGCTGGCGTAGCGGTCCTTCGGATCGTAGGCCAGCGCCCGCATTACAACGGCGGCCAGAGCATCCGG
>DRKO01000098.1 GCA_011051745.1 Chloroflexota bacterium
CGGTTTTTAGCGAGCGCCTTCTCGACGATAGCCTTAAGCCCCGGCGGGATGCCGGGAGCAAGCTCGCTCAGGTCAGGCACGGGGTCGGAGACGTGCATCATCATGGTGGTCATGGCCGAGTCGGCCTCGAACGGAGGACGACCGCTGATCATCTCGAACAGCATCACCCCCAGCGAGTAAATGTCGGCCCGCTCGTCCGGACGCTCGCCCCGCGCCTGCTCCGGCGACATGTACAGGGCCGTGCCGATCACGGCTCCGGTGGCCGTGTGCTGCTCCCCGCCAAGTATCTTGGCGACGCCAAAGTCCATCAGGATGGCCCGGCCCTGCGTGCTGAGCATCACGTTGGCGGGCTTGATGTCCCGATGGATCATGCCGCGCCTGTGGGCATAATCCACCGCGTCGCAGATGCTGGCCGTGATGTCAATGACCTCGCTCAGGGGCATACGTCGGCCCGCCTCGTTCAGACGCTTGAGCCGATCCTGAAGCGTCTCGCCCGGCACATATTCGAGAACCATGTAGTAGGTATCGCCATCATGGTTGAAGTCGAAGACTTTGATGATATTGGGATGATTCAACTGGGCGACGGCTGCCGCTTCCTCCTCAAAACGCCGTACAAATTCCGCGTTGCTGGACAGGTGGGGGTGGATGAGCTTCACGGCCACCGGGCGGCGCAGATTGGGGTCTGTGGCCCGGTAGACGGTGGACATGCCACCCTGTCCCAGCAATTCCTCGATGATGTACCGACCTCCGAGGTGGTATCCGATCCAGCTTGGTTGACTCATTTGTTGTCCCTCCCTTTAATTATTACATTCCATACCGAATTAGCCTAAATTGTTATCAGGCTTCCAACATACTCCGAAAAGTGGCGGGTTGACTGAAAGGCCCGGAGGTCGAAACCGTTACAGGTATTTATTTACACAAGACCCATCCGGGGGAGAATCCCTTGACGGTCTCCCCGCAGGCACGCCCCCACCTGCGGGGAGACCGGGACCCTGAAGGTTCTGCTACCGGCTCAGTCAAGAGACCACAACCATGCATTATCAAACTCGCAGACGGTGCGGCCTGACTCGCTGAGGGCGACCATTGCGACAAAGCCCCGATTATATGTGCTGTCTGTGACCTCGCCGATGCGTGTTCCGTTGGTGTAGAGGGTGAAAGTATCTCCCCGCGCAACAACGGCAATGCGATTCGTGGTGTTATTCTGCCACTCGAAGGCCGGATCGACTCTACCGGCGGGGATGTTCTGCTGACGGAAGAATGACCCGTTGGTCTGAGTGATGAAAAACACCGTGCCGTTGCCCCCCCGCGAGGCGATCACCATATACTCGTTGATGGCGTCTTCGTTTCCATCGGAACGCAATACAAACCCGCAACCGGCCAGTCCTGTCGTCGTGTCCCACGTGATGTCGGCGGCAACGACAAAATCGCTGACCAGTGTGCCGATGAAGTAGTTGGCGTAGTCGTACTGTAGATACCCCTCGACATCCAGCGTCAGGGGCGGGTGAATCCAGCCCGGCTGCCCTTCGGAGGGATCAACGCCGTAAGTTGGCAGCTCTGCCAGAATAGGCGCGATGGCCGTCGCCGTTGCGGCGGCGGCCTCACCGGCCTGGGCCTCCTGGGCGGCCAGCGTGGCGTCAATCTGCTGGCTGCGAGCCGTTGCCTCGGCCTGCGCAGTCTGGACGAGCGCTTCTGCGTTGATATTGGCCTCTGCGGCGGCGGTAGCCGTCTGCTCAATGGAGAGGGCCAGCGCCTCAGCCGTGGCGGCCTGACCCCCTCCTCCCACAGGATTGCAGGCCAGCGCTGCACCCAGCAGCCCCCCGATTCCCAGAAGAAGGTAGATGTACCGTTTCACTAGGCCACCACATCCTTACGCTTTTGCAGAATCAGAATTCCCACAAAGAGGATGCCGATTATCACGCCCTGAGCGATCCACGTCGTGACAACTTTCGTTGTAAAGGCGACCGGGTCCCGCTTGTCAACGAAGGTCCAGCCCATATCGCGGTAAATCTGGTTTACAAGCGTCTCGGCTGGCTGGACGGCTGACGCCCGCGCGACCTGCCAGTCTGCCAGGGCGGTCTGGTAGGCGATCATCTCTGCCTGATACACTTCGGCATCAGCCCGATAGCGTTCAACCTCGGCCCGGTATTCATCCTGAATGCGAGTCGCCTCGTCCTCCCATTCCTGAAGGGCATCGAAGTATTCGGCCATGGCGACCGAGTCGGATTGATCTTCCGGCTGCACCGGACGCGGTGGTAAAACCGGCTCCGTCGGCTCCGGACGCAGAGGCGGCGGTTCTTCCGGCGGGGGTTGATCGATCAGGGGATCGTAGAACTGCCCCAGGCTGGGGAAGTTGCACGAATCCGGATTGAGCATCGCCAGCCCCATGCAATTGCACCCCAGTTCCTCTTTATCCTCAAGGGTCAGCGCATCACGGGCTTCTTTAGGCAATGACCAGCAGACATCGCGGGCCACGTCGGAGCCAACGCCCGTAATCGCCATCAATGCCTCATACGCCCAGCGGGTGGAGGTCGGGGCACTGACAAAGCCGGGGAGCGGGATCAACGCGCCGCCCAGAACGATCTGGGGCAGCACGAGCAGGATAACGATCAGCGGGGCGGCGTTGGGGTTGGGCGCGAGCGCTGAGGCGAACAGCCCGATCATCATGCCTGCCATGGTCGCCAGCACCAGCGTGATGTAGATCATCACGAACTCGAGGACTCCCCCGGGCATGTTAAAGGCCAGATGGCGGATGATTGTGTAAGCCGCTGCCTGATACAGCGCCAGCAACGCGGCCACCCATATCTTGGACATCACATAAGGGAGTATTTTCAGGTTGACCAGTCGCTCCCGTTTATAGATGTCTCGTTCCTTGACGATCTCCCGCATCATCGCCAGCGCGCCGATCATGACGCCGTTAACGGTGAGCAGGAAGAGCATGATCATCACGCTGAAAACATTCCCCTCGTAGAAGTCGAAGGGGTTGCGCCCCAGCAGGGCGGCCAGCAGGAAGTCTATCAGGCTGATGAGCGGGGCCGCCGCGAGCATCAGGATCAGGCTGAAACGGTCGCGCGTCAGTATCTTGAGATTACGCGATGAGAGTATCAGGAATTGTCGCAGGGAAGAAACCTGCTTGGTGGACGCCGGACGTCCGTCTTTGCGGGCCTCCGCCCGAACCCGCGCCGGAACTGCTGCACCGGAGGCGGCAGTGCCGCTTTCGAGTTGCTGGATGATGTATTTCTGGTAGGCAGGGTGGCGGCGGAAGCGCTCGCCCCAGTCTGCCGGGCTTCCCTTGTCGGGATCGTCCAGGATGGCGTAAATGTCGTCGAACTCTATTTCACTCGTCCGCCGCTCCCGCTCCGTTCGGTACTGGTCAAAGTAGGCGAGCGCCTCATCCGGTGGCCCGAACCAGGCCATGTATCCCCCGCGAGCCAGGAAGATGACCTTATCGGCCAGCATCACGTTCTTGGTTGCATGTGTGATGAGGACAATTGTCCGACCCTGATCCGCCAGACGGCGCATGAGGTGCATCAGGGAAGTCTCTGTGCCGGGATCGAGGCCGGAAGTCGGCTCGTCGAGGAAGAACAGGCCGGGCTTGGTCAGTAGTTCGACGCCGATAGAGACGCGCTTCTGCTGCCCTCCACTGAGGCCGCTGATCTGAACGTCCTTACGATGCGCGAGATCGAGGTCTTCCAGAACCTCCATCACGCGCTGGTGACGCTCCTCCTTGGTTGTGTCGGGCGGCATACGGAGCTGGGCCGCATAGTCAAGCGCCTGATAGACGGTCAACTCCATGTGGATGATGTCTTTCTGAGGCACGTAGCCGATGTTGTTGCGAACGGCGTCGAAGTTGCGATAAACATCAACCCCGTTGACAAACACCTGTCCGTGCGTCGCCGGACGATAGCCTGCGATTGCGTCTATCAGGGTTGACTTTCCACCACCGCTTTGCCCGACCACTACGATGAACTCGCGGGGCTGGAAGACGACCGAGATATCCTGCAGGATGTTCAGGTCTTTACGAACCCACTTGTTCAGGCCAATCGCCTCGACCTTCAGGCCGCTGGTTTCGTCGTAGCGGGCCAGTTGGTCGTACCCCATTACGAAGCGGTATGGGCCGATACGGATGGTATCTTCGGGCTGGAGCCAGACCTCACCGTCAATGCGCTCGCCGTTTACAAAGGTTCCATTAGAACTACGCAGGTCGCGCACCCGGTAACGCTGTCCCACGCGCTCCACCTGAGCATGGAAGCGGGAGACGGTGGGAGCATCCAGCACAACATCGTTGCTGGGATCGCGCCCGATGGAAAGGATGGTTTGCTGGGCAAAGTCAATAGTGATCGCGGCTTCGGCGGCGGGGGCCTCTGAGGGCGAGAAGTAGGTCATGGTGACCATCAGGCCCGGATCAAGGCTGCCGATGCGCAGCTTGTCATCATGGTGCAGGATGCGCGGGCCGGTCAGCGGGCGGCCCTCAAAGAGCACCGGATTACCGGCTTCCGGCAGGACAACAAGCTGGTATCCGCCGTTGACCCGCTCCAGACGGGCATGGTGGCGCGAGACGATCCGCGAGCCAATGACGATATCGTTATCGTCGGCCCGCCCGATGGTGATCACGTCCCCGGTGAGGGTGTAGGTCTGGGGAGCGCCACCGGCGACAACAACCGTGAGTTGAGGGGGAACCTTCTCGGCATCGGAGACGGGCTCCTGAACATCCCCCAGTATGGTCTGTGCGATTCCCCCTGGGGGTTCCGCTTCCTGACGAGGGGGTGGAGCAGGCTCCGGTGATGGCTCCACGCTCTGCGCAGGGGGTGTTTCCCCGCGCTTGAGGGGGACGGTCCGGGCCTCTGCGTGGAAGTCGGTGGCATCCGCCGGTTCGATCTCCTCCTCCATCAGAGTCATACCCGGCTCCTGCCGGGCCACCTCTGCTTCACGGGTTGGGATGTCAGCCTGCTGAGGGGCTTCGAAGGTGAGCAGGACGGAACGCCCCAGCCCGATCTGATCCCCTGAGTTGAGCGGAACCGGAGCCGTTACGGGCTGGCTATTGAGAAACGTGCCATTGCTGCTACCGAGGTCTTCAATAAGATAGCCGCTTCCCTGAAGAGTGATCCGGGCATGGCGGCGTGAGACCCCCGGAGCACTGATCACAAGATCAACGGCGGGGTCGCGCCCGATGATGATTTCAGATTTTATTAGCTCTGTTTCCTGCCCTGGGTCGGGACCTTGTACAACAATCAGCTTGGGGTATATGTCGGAGCTCACGAAGCGTTCCTTTCAAACCATCGTCTGCCAGCCAGCCGGTCTGGCCTCACACAGGGCGAGAACACCGGCATGGCTTGAATAATTTCACTATAGTGTATCAGATTTGCAGATTTTAGGGTATTATGCGTACCAGCGTTTTATGGTATAAGTTATGGGTTCTGGGAGTTGTGTTGAGGCGGAAAGAGCTCAACGCGATAAGAATGGATACCGGTCTGCTACTGTTTATAGTCCCTTGTCGAGCAGGAATGGCCCCAGAGCAGCATACCAGATAAAGGAAGTTAAGTGCGGCTGCCGGTGCACAGTCGGATAACGGTGCTCGTGGCCGCACTTTGAGCAACCGCAAGGTTCACAGCTTCATGAGGTTGGAGCTTTCGCGATTGCGCCTACAAGGAGTTGTCTGTAATGAATGCCCCGGATTCCCATCGTTATCACGACCCGGCGTTTACTCCCCCCACTCTGGTTGATCTTCTACGCTGGCGTGCTGCCGTTATGCCTGACAAGCTGGCCTACGTCTTTCTGGAAGACGGGGAAAATGAAAGCCTCCGGCTGAGCTACGCCGAACTGGACCAGAGAGCGCGCGCCATTGCGGCCTGGCTCCAGAATATGGGCGTCACCGGACAGCGAGCGTTGTTGCTTTACCCGCCGGGGCTGGATTACATCGCCACGTTCTTTGGTTGCCTCTACGCAGGTGTCGTGGCTGTCCCCGCCTATCCGCCGCGCCTGAACCGTCCGGTTCCCCGCATCCGGGCCATCGTGAAGGACTCGAAGGCCAGTATTGCCCTCACGACCACTGCGATCCTCACCGACATCGAGCGTCGCTTTGAGCAGGCCCCTGAGTTAAAGGCGCTGGAGTGGCTGAACACCGAGACCACCCCTCTGGATGTCGAAGACGAGTGGCGGGAACCCTCCATCACGCCGGAGACGCTGGCGTTTCTCCAGTACACCTCCGGCTCGACGAGCACCCCCAAGGGGGTGATGTTGAGCCACGGCAACCTGATGTATAACCTGGAGATGATCCGGTACGGTTTTCAGATCAACCCCCGGGGCATAGGTGTCTTCTGGCTGCCGAGCTACCATGATATGGGGCTGATCGGGGGGATTCTGGAGCCGATGTACGTTGGAGGGCCCTCGGTGCTGATGCCTCCGACCGCTTTCCTCCAGCGACCTGTGCGCTGGCTGGAGGCCATCACGCGGTACAGGGGCACGATCACCGGCGCTCCGAACTTCGCTTTCGATCTGTGTGTGGACAAGATCACCCCCGAACAGCGGGAGAACCTCGATCTCAGTTCGCTGGAGATCGTGTTCACCGGCGCTGAGCCGATCCGCCGCGAGACGCTGGAGCGATTCGCAGAAGCCTTCGAACCGCACGGTTTCCGTCGGGATGTCTACTACCCGTGTTACGGGCTGGCCGAGGGAACGCTGATCGTCTCCGGTGGGGTGGGAACCGGCGAGCCAGTGGTGTGTACCGTCAGTCGTTCAGCACTGGCCCGTCATGAGGTTGTCTTCGCCGCGCCGGAGGAGGCGGAAGCTCAAACGTTTGTCGGTTGCGGTGGCCGCCTGCTGGAGCAGGAGATCGCCATCGTTGATCCGGCCACCCTGACGCGCTGCCCACCGGATCGGGTGGGTGAGATATGGGTGGCCGGGCCCAACGTGGGCCAGGGATACTGGAACCGCCCCGACGAGACGGATGCGATCTTCAACGCCTATCTGGCGGACACCGGCGAAGGCCCTTTCCTGCGCACCGGCGATCTTGGCTTTCTCCATGAAGGGGAGTTATACGTCACCGGGCGGCTCAAAGACCTGATCATCATCCGGGGGCGCAACTACTATCCTCAGGATATCGAACTGACTGTTGCTTCGTGCCATCCTGCCCTGCAGCCGGACGCGGGCGCGGCGTTCACGATCACGGATGATGACGGGCAGGAGCGGCTGGTGATCGTCCAGGAGGTGGCCCGCCGCCACCGGAACCCGGACATTGACGACGTGGCCCGCGCTGTCCGCCGGGCGGTGGCCGAGAACCACGATCTACAGGTTTACGCGCTGGTGCTGATCAAGCATCTGCGAATCCCGCGAACATCGAGCGGCAAAATTCAGCGTCACGTCTGCAAGGCACGCTTCCTTGATGGGAGCCTGCCGGTGGTGGCCGAATGGCGGGCTGATATATCTTCAGCAGGCCCGCAGTCGCTTCCCGCTCACAAGAAGTCAGCCGCCGCGCCGGAGAAATCGCAGACCGCTGCTGCGATTGAGGAGTGGCTGGTCGAGCAGATCGCCCGCCGAACGGGGATCAGCCTGTCCGAGATTGACGTGCAGCGTCCCTTTGTGGATTACGGACTTGACTCGGTGCAGGCCGTCGGTCTGGCGGGTGATCTGGAAGTGTGGCTGAACCGCTCGCTCTCGCCTACGCTCGTCTGGGACTATCCAACGATTGAGGCGCTGGCCGCCTATCTGGCCGGAGAGTCGGAGCTACCGGAGCCGCAGATCGGCGAAGCGCGCCAGCCGACCGGCTATACCTCGGAACCCATTGCCATCGTTGGTATGGGTTGTCGCTTTCCAGAGGCGGAGTCGCCGGAGGCGTTCTGGCAACTCCTGCACGATGGCGTGGATGCCATCCGCGAGGTTCCTTCTGATCGCTGGGATGTGGACGCAGTCTACGATCCTGAACCGGGAACGCCCGGCAAGATGAGCACGCGCTGGGGCGGCTTCCTCGATCAGGTGGATCAGTTCGATCCGCGCTTCTTTGGCATCTCCCCCCGTGAGGCGTCCCGTATGGACCCACAGCAGCGGCTGCTACTGGAGGTGGCGTGGGAGGCGCTGGAGAACGCAGGGCAGGCCCCCGACAGGCTGGCGGGCAGTTCAACGGGGGTGTTTGTCGGTGTCAGCAGCTATGATTACTCACATCTCCAGTTCAGCGACCCGGAGCGCATAGACGCTTACGCCGGGACGGGCAACGCGCATAGCATCGTTGCCAATCGCCTCTCCTACCTGCTCGACCTGCGCGGGCCGAGCATAGCGGTAGACACGGCCTGTTCATCCTCGCTGGTGGCCGTCCATCTGGCCTGCCAGAGCCTCCGCAGCGGTGAGTCCGATCTGGCGCTGGCCGGGGGCGTCAACCTGATCCTCTCCCCGGAGCTGACGGTGACTTTCTCTCAGGCGCGGATGATGGCATCCGATGGCCGCTGTAAGACTTTTGACGCCCGCGCCGATGGCTATGTGCGGGGCGAGGGTTGCGGGGTTGTTGTCCTTAAACGTCTCTCGGATGCGCTGCGCGACGGGGATACCATTCTGGCGGTGATACGCGGATCGGCGATCAACCATGATGGCCGTAGCAATGGCCTGACCGCGCCTAACGGGCTATCCCAGCAGGCTGTCATCCGGCAGGCACTTGAGAACGCGGGGGTCGCGCCCGCTCAGATCGCCTACGTTGAGGCACACGGGACCGGCACATCGCTTGGCGATCCGATCGAGGTTCAATCGCTGCGGGCCGTGTTAGACGAGGGTCGCCCGTCCGATCAGCCCTATCTGGTGGGATCGGTCAAGACGAATATCGGGCATCTGGAGGCCGCCGCCGGTGTGGCCGGGTTGATCAAGGTGGTGCTCTCGCTCATGCATGAGGAGATTCCGCCCCACCTGCATCTGGAAAAAGTTAATCCCTATATCTCGCTGAACGGCTCCCCGCTGGAGATACCGACCGGTCGGCGTCCCTGGCCGCGCGGGGAGAAACCCCGTCTGGCCGGAGTCAGTTCCTTTGGCTTCGGCGGAACGAACGCCCACATCGTTCTGGCGGAAGCGCCGGTGCTGGACACGCCGGAGCGTGAAGAAGAACAGGTCGAGCGGACACACCACCTGCTGGTTCTGTCGGCGAAAAGCGAGACGGCGCTGCAAGCGCTGGCCCAGCGCTACGCCGATCACCTCGCCCGCACCTCCGATCCGGTGTCTGATATCTGCTTCACGGCCAGCACGGGCCGTGCCCACTTTGATCATCGGCTGGCGGTGGTGACGGACACGGCGGACACGCTGCACGAGCGTCTGACCTCGTTCGCCGCCGGGGAACGTCCCGCCGGACTGGTGAGCGGCAAAGTGGAGAGCAGAGAACGCCCTCGAATCGCGTTCCTGTTCACCGGACAGGGCGCTCAATACCCCGGTATGGGCCGTCTGCTCTATGAGACACAGCCCACCTTCCGGGCCACCCTTGACCGGTGCGACGATATTCTGCGGAGTCGTCTGGAGCGGCCTCTCCTCTCGGTGCTGTACCCTGAGCAGGAGGACGATCCCCTGCTCCACCAGACGGCCTACACCCAGCCCGCGCTGTTCGCGCTGGAGTACGCGCTGGCCGAGCTATGGCGCTCGTGGGGCGTTGAGCCGGATGTCGTAATGGGGCACAGTGTCGGGGAGTACGTGGCGGCCTGTGTGGCAGGCGTGTTTGATCTGGAGGATGGGCTGACCCTGATCGCCGAGCGTGGTCGCCTGATGCAGGCATTGCCACAGGATGGCGCAATGGCGGCTGTGTTTGCCCCCGAAGAGCAGGTCGCAGCCGCGCTGGAGCCATATCGCGATCAGGTCTCCATCGCGGCGGTTAACGGACCGGAGAACACGGTCATCTCCGGTGCACGCGAGGCCGTTCAGGCGGTGCTTGAGACACTTCGGGCGGCGGGGGTTGCTGCAAAACCGCTGACGGTCTCCCATGCCTTCCACTCGCCGTTGATGGAGCCGATGCTGGACGACTTCGAGGAGGAGGCCTGCCGCCTGCACTTTGAAGCGCCGCGCATCCCGCTTGTCTCCAACCTGAGCGGCGGGATTCTGGAGCCGGGCCTTGTTCCCGGTGCAACTTACTGGCGTCGGCACGTGCGCCAGACAGTGCGCTTTGCGGCGGGCATGGAAGCGATCGCCGGATACGATGTCTTCATTGAGCCCGGCCCCAGGCCAACGTTGCTGGGCATGGGGCGGCGTTGTTTGCCGGAGAGCAGGGCGCTCTGGCTGCCCTCTCTGCGGGCAGGGCAGGACGACTGGCAGGTGTTGCTCAGATCGCTGGGGGCGCTGTACGTCGCGGGGGCGGAGATTGACTGGGACGGCTTCGACCGGGATTACCTGCGCCGCCGCGTGTCGTTGCCTACCTACCCGTTTGAGCGTCGGCGCTACTGGCTGGAGCCGTCGGAGAGGCGTCCGCGCGGGCGCGGACACCGGAAGACTTCCCATCGCACAGTGGACGGGCGGTTGCACCGGGCGCTTGAGGACTTCGAGGAGCGGCTGGCAGAACTTCCAGAGGACGCTCCGCTGGAAGCGATTCTGGAGGTGGCCGCCGGTGCGTTCAGTGAAGTGCCCGCCCCGGAGACCGTGCCTCCCACGCAGGAGAGCGCTTCACCTCAGGAGGGACCGCGTTCCGTCCGTGAGGCGTTGCTTGCAGCGGAGGAACCGGCAGCCCGTCGTCCTCTGGTTGAGGCTTACCTGAAGGAGCAGGCCGCCCGCGTGCTGGGGCTTGACCCCGCCGGGCTGGCTATTCACCAGCCGCTTGACACGCTGGGGCTTGACTCGCTGATGGCGATTGAACTGAAAAACAGCGTTGAGTCGGGACTGGGCGTCGCGCTGCCGATTGCCGATCTCCTGCAGGGGCCAACGATTGACGGCCTGACGGGGCAGGTGCTCGACCATCTGGCAGAGCCGTCCCCCGCACCCACAACGCCCATCCTCCCCGTCTCGGAGCCGGGGCAGGATCATCCGCTCTCTTATGGTCAGCAGGCATTATGGTTCCTGCACCAGCTTGTGCCCGACGATCTCTCGTTCAACGTGGCGGGCGCGGTGCGACTCGTCGGCGATGTTAAGGTTCCGGCGCTGGAGGAAGCCTTCCAGCGACTCATGGACCGGCACGCGGCGCTCCGTACGACCTTTGGCCTCTCAAACGGGCAGCCCATCCAGCGCGTGCGTGAGCACCTCGAAGCTCCTTTCCATTATGAAGACGCCTCCGCCTGGGACGAGGGCTCGCTGCGCGAGTATCTGGTGCAGGAAGCTTACCGTCCCTTTGATCTGGAGAACGGCCCTCTGCTGCGGGCGATCCTGCTCAGGCGCTCGCCGCAGGAGCATATCCTGCTGCTCTCGATGGATCACATCATCACCGATTTCTGGTCGGTGGCCGTGATGGCCCACGAGTTGTTCCTGCTTTACCGGGCAACGCGAGAGGGCGCTCCGGCCCTGTTGCCGCCGCTGGAGGTTCAGTACACCGATTATGTCCACTGGCAACACGAGATGCTGGACGGGCCGGAGGGCGAGCGTCTGGCCGCTTACTGGGAGGAGCAACTGGCGGGCGAACTCCCGATCCTGAACCTGCCGACCGACCGGCCCCGTCCGCCGCTCCAGACCTATGAAGGCGACGTGGAGGTCGCCACCCTGTCGCCGGAACTGGCGGGACGGTTGAAGGAGCTTGCCAGAGAGCACGGAACCACGCTTTATACCTTGCTGCTGGCGGCTTTCCAGACTCTGCTGCACCGCTATACCGGACAGGACGACCTGATCGTTGGCTCGGTGATGGCGGGCCGGAATCATCTGGAACTGGCCGGGCTGGTCGGATATTTCATCAATCCGGTTGCCTTGCGGGCCGATTTCTCCGACGATCCCTCGTTTAAGCAGTTTCTCGATCAGGCACGCCGGACGGTGTTGGGGGCTATCGAGCATCAGGATTACCCGCCGGCGCTGCTGGCCGAACGTCTCCGGCTGAGCCGTGACCCCAGCCGTCCGCCGCTCTTCGAGACGATGTTTATTCTGCAAAAAGCACAGGTGCTCGACGAGCAGGGGTTGAGCGCTTTTGCGCTCGGCCTGCCGGACGCAAAGATGAATCTGGGGGAGATCACCGTCGAGGCTGTCCCCCTGGGTCGCCAGCCTGCCCAGTTCGACCTGACACTGATGATGGCCGAAGCGGGGGAGGGGCTGGCGGCGGCGATGTACTACAACACGGCGCTGTTCGATCCCCTCACCATCCGGCGGATGTTGACACATCTTGAAACTCTGCTGGAGGAGATCGCCCGCGATCCGGCGCGGCCCGTTTCGACCTACCCTCTGCTGACAGAAACGGAGCGGCACCGGCTGCTGGTCGAGTGGAACCAGACGGACATGGACTACCCGCGTGAGCAATGCGTCCATCATCTGGTTGAGGCGCAGGCCGAGCGCACACCCGACGCGGTCGCCGTCATCTTTGAGGGTAAGCGGCTGACCTATCGGGAGCTAAACCGCCGCGCCAACCGGCTTGCCCGCTATCTGCAAGAGCTGGGAGTGGGGCCGGATTCGCTGGTCGGCATCTACGTTGAGCGCTCGCCGGAGATGCTGATCGGGCTACTGGGTGTGCTGAAGGCAGGTGGAGCCTACGTCCCGCTTGATCCGGCTTACCCGCAGGAGCGGCTGGCCTTCATGCTGGCCGACTCCGGCGCGGAGGTGTTGCTGACGCAGGAGCGGCTGCTTGATGCGCTGCCGGAGCACAGCGCCCGCGTGATCTGCCTTGATGCCGACTGGGGCGAGACGGCGGACATGGAGGAGAGCAATCCGACCAGCGACGTGACGCCCGATCATCTGGCCTACGTGATCTACACGTCTGGCTCGACGGGCAAACCGAAGGGCGTGCAGGTGCTGCACCGGGGCGTGGTGAACTTCCTCTACAGTATGCGCGAGGAGCCGGGACTGTCGGCGGAGGATGTGCTTCTGGCCGTGACAACCCTCTCCTTTGACATCGCCGTGCTGGAACTCTTCCTGCCGCTCATCGTTGGGGCACAGGTGGAGATCGTCCCCCGTGAAGTGGCCTCGGACGGGGCGCTGCTGGCTGCCCGGCTGGCTGACTCCGGCGCGACGGTGATGCAGGCCACCCCGGCTACATGGCGGATGCTGATCGAGGCGGGGTGGGAAGGCGATCGGCGGCTGCGCATCCTCTGCGGGGGCGAAGCGATGCCGCGCGATCTGGCCGATCAACTGCTGGCACGCTGCGGGGCGCTCTGGAACATGTACGGCCCGACAGAGACGACGGTCTGGTCCACCTGCTATCGGGTCACCCCCGGCGGCGGGGCGGTTCCGATCGGTCGCCCGATTGCCAACACCCAGATATATCTACTCGACTCACAGATGGAGCCTGTCCCCGTTGGCGTGGCGGGTGAACTGTACATCGGCGGCGATGGCGTGACACGCGGTTACCTGAATCGCCCGGAACTGACCGCCGAGCGCTTCATCCCCGACCCCTTCCGCGCGGAGCCGGAGGCACGGCTGTACAAGACCGGTGATCTGGCCCGCTACCTGCCGGACGGGAACATCGAGTTTCTGGGCCGCCGCGACCATCAGGTCAAGGTGCGTGGGTTCCGGATCGAACTGGGCGAGATCGAGGCGGCGCTGGCGCAGCACCCGGCCATCCGGGAGAACGTTGTCATAGCGCGGGAAGACGCCCCCGGCGATAAGCGGCTGGTGGGCTACCTGGTGCTGCATCCGGATCAACCTGCCCCGTCCACCGGCGACCTGCGTCGCTTCCTGAGAGACAGGTTGCCGGAGTATATGATTCCTTCGGCCTTCGTGGCGCTCGACGCGCTGCCCCTGACGCCCAACGGGAAGGTGAATCGCCGGGCACTTCCGGCCCCGCCGCAGACACGGCCCGACACCGGCGCGGAGTATGTCGCACCCCGCACCCCGCTTGAGGAGGAACTGGCGCACCTGTGCGCCGGGGTGCTGGGTCTGGAGCGCGTGGGCGTACATGATAACTTCTTCGATCTGGGCGGCACGTCCCTGCTGGCAACGCGGCTGATCTTCCAGGTGCGCGAACGATTCCAGACGCCGGTCGCGCTCCGGCATCTGTTCGAGGAACCGACTGTCGCCGGACTGGCGCGGGCGGTCGAGGAAGGGCAGGCGGGCGGGCTTTTCACCACGATGACAGTTGAGGCGCTGAAGGCAGAGGCGGTGCTCGATCCGGCCATCACGGGCGAGGGGATGACTTTTGAGTTCTCTCCAGAGCCGGAGCATGTCTTCCTGACGGGTGCGACGGGCTTTGTGGGGGCCTTCCTGCTGCGCGATCTGCTTGAGCAGACCGAGGCTCAGGTTCACTGCTTGGTGCGAGCCGCCGACGCTGGAGAGGGTTACGAACGGCTCCGGCGCAATCTGGGCGCTTACGGGCTATGGGATGAGGCCTTTGAGGGGCGGATTGTTGCCGTGCCCGGCGATCTGGCTCAGCCGTTGCTCGGCCTGCCGGAAGATGTCTTCGAGGCGCTGGCCGGGCAGGCGGACGTGATCTACCACAACGGGGCGATGGTGAACTTCGTCTACCCTTACGAGGCTCACAAAGCGCCGAACGTGCTGGGTACGCAGGAGGTGCTCCGGCTGGCAAGCGTCGGCAGGCTCAAGCCGGTGCACTTTATCTCGACACTCTCCGTCTTCCACACGGGCGGCCACGATGACGGGACGGTCTTCTCAGAGAACGATGATCTGGAGGAGATCGGGGCCCCGTTCGGCGGGTACGCACAGAGTAAGTGGGTCGCCGAAAAGTTGGTGATGACCGCCGGAGAGCGCGGAATACCGGTTGTTATCTACAGGCCGGGGTTGGTCTCCGGCGACAGCCGCACCGGAGCCTGGAACACCGATGATATGATGTCCACACTGGCAAAGGTTTGCCTGTCCATCCGGGCCGTGCCCGAACTGGATGTGATGGTTGATGTCGTGCCGGTGGACTACGTCAGCCGGTCGGTCGTTTATCTCTCACAGCAGGCCGAGTCGCTGGGGCGGGTCTTCCACCTCTCGAATCCCCATCCCCTGCCCTATGCCGAACTGGTGGCGTGGGTGCGTTCGCTGGGCGTTCCGGTGCGGGTGCTGCCCTTCGACGAGTGGCGGGGCGAACTGCTCGCCCGCGCGATGGCGTTCGGTGGGGAAGGCTGGAATCCCTTCCTGCCGCTGATCGAGGAGGTGAGCGTGGAGCAGGTCTTCATGCCGCCTTTCGATTGCCGGAACACGCTTGAAGGGCTGGCGGGGAGCCCGATCAGTTGCCCGCCGGTCGGCCCGGAGTTGCTCGGCACGTATCTTTCTTACTTCAGCAGGATCGGGTTTCTGGATGACCTCCAGCACGCCTGAGCGGTGGTTTGTCTGTGCGAGGCCGGAGCCGCAGCCCCGACTGCGGCTGTTCTGCTTCCCTTATGCCGGGGGCGGGCCGTCGATCTTTCGCGCCTGGCCGGAGGGCCTTCCGGCAGGCGTCGAGGTGTGGGCAGCCCGGTTCCCCGGTCGGGGAGCGCGGCTGAAGGAAGTGCCGTTCACCCGAATCGGGCCTCTGGTCGAGGCGCTGGCGGCGGCGCTGGAGCCTTACCTGAACCGGCCCTTTGCCTTCTTCGGGCACAGCCTGGGGGCGCTGGTGGGCTTCGAACTGGCCCGTGAACTGCGCCGACGTGACAGGCCGCTTCCGGCCCATCTGTTTGTCTCCGGCTGCGGCGCCCCCCACATCCCCTACCCCCATCCCCCGATCCACGCGCTGCCCGATCCGGCGTTTCTGGAAGAACTGCGTCGCCTTGAAGGGACGCCCGCCGAGGTGCTGGCGCACAGAGAACTGATGCAACTGCTGCTTCCCGCCCTGCGGGCCGATTTTGCCCTGCGTGAGACGTATACCTGTGCCCCGGAGCCACCTCTTGATCTTCCGATCACCGCTTTCGGCGGGATGGAAGATCAACGGGTGAACGGCGAGCGTCTGGAGGCTTGGCGTGAGCAGACGACGAAGGCCTTCACGCTGCACATGCTCCCCGGCGATCATTTCTTCCTGAATACGGCCCGCTCTCTGATCCTCCAGATGCTTGGTCGGGAGCTGGGGCCTTACCTCGAAAGGGTGGCGTAACGCCCGGCGGGCGGGCATACTATACGCACTATGCAGAGAAAACATTTGACCATCGGGCTGCTCGTCTTCGCCCTTGCACTGGGAGCCGCCGGTTTGCTGTGGTTACGCGCCCACGCCTTTGATCTGACCGGCGAGGAAGACCTCACCTCCCAGATCGGCGGGTTGGCGCAACTTGCGCTTAATGTGGTCTATCGCAGGCCGGAGACGCAACCCTTCGCGGCGATTGAGCACACGGGCGTTAACCCGTTCGGCATCAATACCTTTCTCCATCAGGAGGTTGAGGTCAGCAAGCGAGAGGAGCAGGTGCGGCTCATCGCGGAAGCTGGCTTCCACTGGATCAGGCAGGAGTTCCCCTGGGAGGATATCGAGATACATGGCCGGGGCGATTTTGTTGACCGACGCAATGACCCGGAGGGGATTGACGCCTGGGCCAAGTATGACAACATCGTTGATCTGGCGGAGCAGTACGATCTGGAGATCATCGCCCGGCTGAGCAATCCGCCTGCCTGGAGCCGGGCGGCAGGGGATGAGCCGGGGACGTATGCCCCGCCTGACAATTTCGACGACTTCGCGAACTTCGCAGCGGTGGTCGCGAGGCGCTACCGGGGGCGAATCCGGTACTATCAGATATGGAATGAGCCGAACATCTACCCGGAGTGGGGCGAGCAGCCGGTTGATCCGGAAGCATACACGGAACTGCTCTGCGCCGCCTACCGGGCGATCAAGGCGGTGGACCCGGAAGCTGTGATCCTCAGCGGCGCGCTGGCCCCCACCGCCGAGCTTTCCGGGCGTGACCTCAACGATTACATCTTCCTGCAACGGATGTACGACGCAGGCGCGGGGGAATGCTTCGACATCCTCTCGATGCAGGGATACGGGCTGTGGTCCGGGCCGACCGACCGCCGCCTGCGCCCCCTGATCGTCAACTACGGACGTAACCGGCTGATCCGCGACATCATGGTTCAGAACGGCGATGCGCACAAGGCGATCTGGATCAGCGAGATGAACTGGAACGTGGCCCCGGAGGATGTCGAACCGCGCTACGGGCGCGTGACGCTCGACCAGCAGGCTCGCTGGGCCCCGCTGGCGTATGAACGCGCTCAACGTGAGTGGCCCTGGGTGGGCGTGATCAACTTCTGGTACTTCAAGCGGGCCTCGGATGACTGGCTCGCCGAGCGCCGCCCGGAAGCCTACTTCCAGATGGCCGCGCCGGACTTCACGCTGATGCCGGTTTACGAGACGATGCAGGGGTATGCCACCCGCCCGCCGGTAATGTATCCCGGCAATCACTGGGCGGACGACTGGACGGTGACCTATGGCGAAGGGTGGCGCCCCTGGCTGCACGAAGGCGACCGGGCACGTATCGCGTCTGAAGGGGCCGGGCCGGTGACGTTCACCTTCGAGGGAACGTCGCTCAAGATCGTCTTTGGCGCACACGAGAACCCGAACTACGGCCTCGTGTACCGGGTAGACGGTGGACCGCCCCTGACGCTCGATCAGTGCTGCCTGCAGGAGACGATCTGGCGGGGACGGAGGGGAAGGCACACCGTCGAGATCGAGCCGGTCGGGAAGGTGGTGATCACTCACTTTGTGGTACGGGACGATCCGCGTGTGACGCCGGGGGCACTGCTGGCCGGGGCCGTGCTGCTCACCGGAGCGTGGTACGCGGCCCGCCGGAGATACCTTTCGGAGAACGAGGCGCGAGATGGCGGTGATGGATAGCTCCCCGACAACCCGCCGACGGGATGCGGCGCTGCTGCTTCTCGTTGCGCTGATCCTGCTCCTGGGGGCCGGGTTGCGCTTCTACCGGCTGGATGCTCAATCCTTCTGGAACGACGAAGGGAACTCGGCCCGCATCGCCGAGCGACCTCTGTCCCGCATCATCGAGGGCGCGGCGGGGGATATCCACCCGCCGGGGTACTACGTCCTGCTGGCTGGATGGCGCACGCTGGCCGGTCAGAGCGAGTTCGCGCTGCGCTCGTTCTCGGCACTGGTCAGCGTGCTGGCGGTGGCGGTGGTATACGCCGTCGGGGCGAGGTTGTTTGGGTGGCGGGTCGGGGTCATCGCGGCCCTGCTGGCGGCGGTCAGCCCGTTTCAGGTTTATTACGCACAGGAAGCGCGGATGTACGCTCTGCTGGCGCTGCTCAGCGCGGCGTCCATCCGGCTGACGATAGCGGTGCTGAGCCTGCCCGCCCGGATGCAGGCCGGGCGTTTCAACCCCCGGCGGGCGGCGGCGATCGGGATCGGATACATCCTCGTCAACGCGGCGGGGCTTTATACTCACTATCTCTTTCCCATGATCATCGTGGCCGAGTCACTGGTTTTCCTGATCTGGCTGGCAGGCCGGAGCCGCAGGCTGCACGGGCTGACTGTGTGGGGGCTCCTGCAGGGGGGCACGCTGTTGCTCTTCGCCCCCTGGCTGTCCATCGCGTTCCGGCAGATCGCGACCTGGCCGCGCGGAGTCGGCGGGGGCGTGGACGCGCTCAGGCTGGGCTCCACGCTGGTTTACGGCGTCACCCTCTCGCCTGATACGGCCCGAATCGGGCTGATTCCCCTGTTGATAGTGGCGGCGGTAGGGATATTCCCTCCCCTTGATCCGGACGGCGAACGGCATCCGCTGCGCTGGGAAGAACGGCTTGGCCTGATCGCCGGATGGTTGCTCGTGCCACCGGCGGCACTTGCTGCGCTGGGCGCGCTGAGCGAACCATTTCTCAAGTTCCTGCTGCCCTGTAATCTGGCGCTGGGGGTGCTGGTGGCACGTGGCGCGGTGATGGGCTTCGAACTGGGGAGGCCGCTCCCCGGAGCGAGCGCAGCCAACGCCTTCCTGACCCGTCTGGTGGTGATTATCCTGCTGGCCTCCGGCCTCTACCCGATCTACGCGGGGCTGCGGGGACTGTACACCGATCCGGCCTATACCCGCGACGACTATCGGGCCATCGCGGCGCGCATTCTGGCGGAGGCGGGACCGGAAGCGGCGGTCGTGCTCGATGCGCCCAACCAGTGGGAAGTGTTCACCTATTACTACCCTGACGGGCCGGGCGTGACCCCGCTGCCGAATGATTCGACCGGGGAAACGCTGGAAGACCTCCTGCGCACCCACCAGCGCATCTATGCTCTCTTCTGGGGAGAGGCCCAGCAGGACCCTGATCACATCGTCGAGCGGATGCTCGAGGCGAACGCCTTCGCGCTCAGCACGGAGTGGTACGGCGGTGTGCGGCTGGTGACGTATGCTGTGCCCAACGGGGCGGGGGCGACCGAGGCGCTGGAGGACGTGATCTTCGGCGACACGATCCGGCTGGTGGGGTTCACGCTGAGCGATGAGCGACTCTCGCCAGGCGAGGCGCTGGGAGTATCGCTCTTCTGGGAGACCGACGCCCCGCTTGAAGTGCGCTACAAAGTGTTTGTGCATCTCTACGCGCCAGACGGCGTGACCATCGTCGCACAGCACGACAGTGAACCCAACGGGAACCTCTCGCCGACCGATAGCTGGGTTCCGGGAGAGCGGATCACCGACAATCACGGGTTGCTGCTGCCCCCGGACGCAGAGCCGGGGACGTATCGGCTGATGGTCGGGCTGTATGACTTCGAGGGGAACCGCCTGCCGATCACACGGCGCGGCTTGCCTGTGGGAGACCGCCTGCTCCTGGCCGAGCTTCCGGTAGAGTGACGGCGTTCGGTGGGAGGGGGCCACGCAGCCGCTTGCCAGTTGCCAGACCCCCCATTTTCCTGTACGATACAGGTAGAATTCTCCTGCCGGGGAGCGTTCTACCCGCCTTTCTACTATCCCATTGCAGAATTAAAGCGCCATCTCCTGCGGGGGAATGTAACCTGATGCGTCCCCTCGCATCATGCTCCAATGGATTCCAGGGCCTCTGAGCGGCAACGCTCACCATCCCCTGCCGACCCACCTGGAGCCTGATAAAGCTTCAGGTGGGTTGTGTCTCTGAGGCAGGCGTGTCGCCCTTGCTCCCTTCCTCTCTCGTGTGTGAATCTGTATCCCTGCCACTGTCCATCCCCTGAGCGTCGTTATGGTTCAACGGCTGCCCATATGCTACAATCTGCTCCCCCTGAAACTTCGGGGCGATAAAGGGTAAGCATGCACCGGGATAGCGACAGAAAAAAGACACTGGTCATCGGCCCGCGCGAGTTCACTATTTTTGTCCTTGTGCTGGCCGCGCTGGGTATGGCGGTTGTTGTGGCGGCGTTTGCCGTCACCAGCCGGAGGGCTGGCGGGGAGCCAGCCAGCGAAATCACTCCTGCTACCGTAGCCGGGGCCGGGGAGCCTGAGGTTCAGGCTGAAGGGCTACCGGGGGTGGCCCCGGAGCCGACCTCCGTCCTCGCCCCGACGATAGAGCCAACCCCTGAGCAGATCTCCCACGTTGTGCAATCGGGTGAGACGCTGGAGGGCATCGCGGCTCTGTACGGAGTGAGCCTGCAGACGATCCTGGATGCCAACGGCCTGACGGCGGATAGCGTCATCTGGGTGGGGCAGACGCTGATCGTGCCGCTCCTGCCAGAACAGCAGGGGGCGTGGCATGTTGTGCAGCCGGGCGAGACTCTGATCCAGATCGCTCAACAGTATGGCGTTACGCCGGAAGCGATCCAGTCTGCCAACAACCTGCCCGACCCGAACGCCATTTACTCCGGGCAGCGGCTCAGAATCCCCGGCGTGGCAGGGGGAGAGGCTCCGGCTTCCGCCCCGGCGGCAGGCGAGGAGAGCGCACCGGTTCCCACCCTCGACCCGCTGGAGGGCCTCGAAGACGGCCCCCTGATGAGCGACTGGCCGCGCTCGATCCTCGAAGGCGATCTGGATACCAACTATCCTTTGATCTACCAGCATCCCCGCTTTACGCTACATTACCAGCCCGGCACTTATCCTGATCAGCATCTCTCGGAGACGGTTGACCTGATCGCCAGTTCGCTGGCACGTGTCGAGGCGACGCTGGGCGTCCAACTGAACGGTAAGTTTGACATCTACGTGGCGGGGACGCTCTTTGAGGCTCCCAACGCCCACCTGCGTGGCCTGAGTCGCTCCCCGGATCGCAAGCTGTTCCTGCTCCACGACGGCAGCGGCGATGAGATCGAAAACGCTTACCTCGTCACGCATGAGTTGACCCATCTGGTCTCCTGGAACACATGGGGAGCGCCGTCCTCGACCATGCTCTCGGAGGGGCTGGCGACGTATGTCGGCGCGCCGGTGCTCGACGAGGGCGGCTACCTGCCGGTTGATCAGGTCTGCCTGGGGGCTTACGCAGCCGGGCGTATGCGCTCGATGGCCGCCATTGAGCGTGACTGGCAATCGTTCGAAGGGCATATCCGGGATCGCTTTAACTATTTCGGTAGCGCCTGCTTCGTCAGATATCTGGTGGAGACCTACGGGCTGGGCCCGTTAAGCCAGCTTTACAACACGTCGGAATATCTGACGCTGTACGGGACGTCTCTGGACACGCTTGATGCAGACTGGCAGGCTTCCCTCGCTGCCCGGCAATCCGAGCTGACCATAGACCCTCAGGAGATGGTCACCTACACGGACGAGGTGGCCGCCGTTTACGATTATGTGTTCGACAACTACAACGGCACAGGGACCATGCACCGGGCTTACGCGCTGGTTGATCAGGCGCGGCTGGCGCTCTGGAGAGGGGATTACCCATCCGTCCGGCGTCTGCTGGATGAACTCTACGCCCTGACCGGTTTCACGCCCGGGTGAGCAGGGCTACCGCCCCTGTGAGATTGTGCCCGCTATGGCTCAGCAACGACTCCCGCGTCACTCAGCCCCCCGTTTCAATGTCCCGCTCCCGATCGGGGCGGGCGTCCTGACGCTCGCGATGCTGGCCGCCCTCATGCGGCAGGAGCGCCCGCCCTGGTCGCGCTACACCGGCAGCGCACAGGTGCGCGTGATCACCCCCACGCTGACCGGCCAGCCGGAGCTCTGTCTGACCTGTCACGGGGGCATCGAGGAGATCAGCGAGGCGCATCCGGTGGAGGCCTTCGGCTGTGTGAGCTGTCACGGGGGGGAGCGGCTCTCGCTGGATGAGGAAACCGCACACGAGGGGCTGATCGGCGGGAGGAATCCCTCAGCCCTGGGCGTCGTCGAGCAGGGATGCGGAGGAAGCGAGTGCCACAGCGGTGATCCGGAGCAGGCCCGCGACCATATCGCGCGGGTGCGGCGCAGCGTTCAGGCCACCTATGCAGGTGCGATCAACCTGGTGCTGTTCAGCTTCGGACAGATCGGGGAGACGGGACCGTACTATGGGATTACGGCCATCAGTGATGAGGAGCCATATCATCCGGACACGGCTTCGAGCCTGCTGGCCTTTGATCCCCATGCCTTCGACAGCCCGCCGGTCAACACGTTTGGTGAGGCCTGCCTGACCTGTCATCTGGACGGCGAGCCGATTCAGGCCCCTTATTACTACCGCAGCACCGGTTGCGCTGCCTGTCATGTGATCTATAACAGCGATGGCCTCTACACCGGCAACGACCCGACCATCCCGCGCGACGAACCGGGGCATCC
>DRKO01000099.1 GCA_011051745.1 Chloroflexota bacterium
ACACCCCCTACTCGGATGGCGAGGGGTATCATGCGGAGATCGCCCGCGCCGCCGCCCGCGCCGGTCTGGATTTCGTGATCGTCACCGATCATAACGTCTGGGTGGACGGCGTCGAGGGCTATTACGGCACACAGCCGGAGGAACGGGTCCTGTTGCTGGTCGGTGAGGAGGTGCACGACCCGCGCCGTGACCCCCAGGTAAACCACATGCTGGTATACGGAGCGGGGCGCGAGATGTCGCCCTACGCGCCCAGTCCGCAGGCTTTGATTGATGAGGTGCAGGC
Source organism: Chloroflexota bacterium (assembly GCA_011051745.1). Taxonomy (GTDB): domain Bacteria; phylum Chloroflexota; class Anaerolineae; order Aggregatilineales; family UBA3940; genus DRKO01. Next base: position 284 of record DRKO01000099.1, read on the forward strand.
CAGCGAAGGCTTTTGCTATCTCGCGCATCCCATCGAGAAGGCCGCTCCCCTCTTTGGCGAGGATGCGCTTCCCTGGGTGGACTGGGACATCGAAGGCTACACCGGCCTTGAGCTCTGGAACTACATGTCGGAGTTCAAGAGCTATCTGTCCGGTCGTCTGAGGGCCATACGCGCCGCCTTCAACCCCGATCTGTTTATTTCCGGTCCCTTTCCGGAGACGCTGGCCCTCTGGGATCGGCTTCTGCGGGAGGGAAGGCGCGTCCGCGTGATCGGAGGGGCGGACGCCCACGCCACGCCCTACTCAATGGGGCCGCTGACCCGTGTCATCTTCCCTTATGAGTATCTGTTCCGCTGTGTGAATACTCATGTCCTCGTCCCCCGTCCCCTGAGCGGCGATCTGGAGCGCGACCGGGGGCTGATCCTGAACGCGCTTCGGGAGGGGCACGCCTTCGTTGGCTACGATCTACCGGCTCCCACGCGGGGCTTTCGCTTCTCCGCGCAGGGGCGCAACACAAGCACCATCATGGGGGGCTGGATCCGTCTGGGTGACGGCGTGACGCTGCAGATTGTCTCCCCCCGCATTGCGGATATCCGCCTCCTGCGGGATGGCGAAGTCGTCCTGCGGGAGACGGAAGGGACCCACTGCACCTATATCGCCAGTCAGGTGGGCGCGTACCGGGTTGAGATATACATCCACTACAGGGGAAAACGGCGCGGCTGGATATTCAGCAACCCGATCTTCATCGCACGCTGAGGGAGATCGTCGAGGGAGGAAGTCATCGCGATGAGTGGTGAGGAAAGAGGGGAGGTGTTGTTCAGCCTCTCCGGGGATGGAGTGGGGGTGATCACCGTCAATCGCCCGCAGGTGCGCAATGCCCTGAACCGGGCGGCCATGCGCGGGCTGGAGGACGCCATCGGGCGGGCGGAGCGGGCGTCCGGCCTGCGGGCCCTGATCCTCACCGGCGCGGGGCAGACGTTCATCTCCGGCGGCGATATCCGCGACCTGCACAGCCGGATGAGCGAGTCGGATGGCCTCCATCAGCATGACCTGATGACCGCCATTCTGTCCCGTCTGGAGACGCTCCCCGTGCCCGTCATCGCCGCGCTGGAGGGCGCGACGCGCGGCGGGGGGTGTGAGGTTGCGCTGGCCTGTGATCTGCGTTTCGCGGCGGAGGATGCCACGCTCGGCTTTGTGCAGGTCAGGATGGGCGTCACGCCCGGCTGGGGTGGGGCGCGCCGGTTGTACGAACTGGTCGGGTATTCCCGTGCAATGGATCTGCTGTTGAGCGGGCGCATCCTGACGGCTCATGAGGCGCTCGAACTGGGCCTTGTGAACCGGCTCACCGCGCCGGGCCGCGCGTTAGAGGCGGCCCGTTCGCTGGCCTCGGAGATCGCACGCGGACCCGCCCTTGCCATCCGGGGCATTAAGGAAGTCCTGAGCGCTTACCGGACGCTCCCCGCCGCGCAGGCTGCGGAGCGCGAGCGGGCCATCTTCGGGCGGCTGTGGGCCAGCGCCGATCATGCCGGGGCCTCGGCGGCGTTTCTGGAGAAGCGTCCCCCTGTCTTCCGGGGTGAATAGGAGATGAGGGAAACGGGTCTGGCCGGGAGAGACGATCCATACGCGCGGCTGGTGCGCTATTACGATGTCGAGAACGCCGATCTGGTCGAAGACCTGGCGGCCTACGACCGGCTGGTACGGCGCTTTGGGGGGCCTGTGCTGGATGTGGGCTGTGGCACGGGCCGCGTGGCCTTCCATCTGGCTCAGCAGGGGGTGCGCGTCGTCGGGGTGGACATCTCCCGCGCGATGCTCACCCGTGCGCAGGAGCGGGCCGCCCGTCGCCGCTCTGTGCCCTCGCAGCCCCTCTGGCTTCAGGCTGATGTGACCACGCTGGCGCTCGCTGAGCGCTTCGGGCTGGCGATTTTTGCGTATAATGGGTTTATGCACTTTCTCGATCAGGGGCAGCAGATTCGTGCCCTGGAACGCCTGCGGGCCCACCTGAAGCCGGGCGGCGGGCTGGTGATTGATCTGCCCGGCCCGCTTGAGATATCTCAGGCCGACGATGTGGCCTCGCTGGTTGTGGAGCGCATCTTCACCGATCCGGACACCGGCCACACCGTGATCCAGCAATCGCTCCTCAGCGTCAACCGCGCCACCCAGATCATGGATATCACCTGGGTGTATGACAGCGTCGGCCCCGGCGGTTCCCTGCGCCGTGACCTCATCCCCCTGCGTCTGCGCTACACGACCGCCCCGGAAATGCGCCTGCTGCTGGAGCGGGTCGGATTGCGCCCCGTCGAACTGTGCGGTGATTATGAGTTCAACCCTTATCAGGAGGAGAGCCCGCGCCTGTTCGTGATCGCGACACGGGCGGATTGACGGCTTATGAGACGTTCAACAGCTTTTGATGGCCTTGCTGTGTTGCTTGTCGCTCTGATGATCGGGCTGGCCGGGTGCGCTCAGGATGAGTCGCCCCCCGCCACGCTCACCCCCACGCTGGGCGGGCCGGTGTTGCCGCTTGTGGCGACGCCCTCCTCCCCGACCGCCACGCCGGTGGCTTCTCCGGCCCCCACCGGTGATGCCCCGACGTTCACCACCTATCGCCACCGGTCGGGGGTGTTCACCCTCAACTTCCCCGACGACTGGGAAGTGATCGACGAATCGACCGATCAACGGTTGCTCGTCCGCCTGCTCCCGCCCATCGGATACGGGAGTCGGGCAACGGTTGACATCACCAACGAGGGGCCGCTCCCCCCGCAGGAGGTGCGTTCGCTGGCCGAGAGTTACCTCCGTCTGCACTATGCCGGGAACCCCGCCTACGCCGAGATCAACCGGGCCGAGTTGCCCGATGGCCGCCTGCAATTCGTCTTCCTGTACGATGATGGGCGCGGGGCCTCTGGCCGGGAGACGCTTTACATCCAGCAGGTCGGCCCCTATTTTGCGGCGCTGCGTGTCTTCCTCTCCGATAAGGACACCATCTTTCTGGGGTCGGCGCTTGATACGCTGGTTGCCAGCTTCAGCGTGGACGCCCTGGCGGTGTGGGGTAGCCAGGTGGCGGCCATCAATCCGGCGGAGTTGCTTCTGGTGAATACGTCGCTCTGGCGGGGCGACGATGGGCTGACGTACTATATGGGCGAGGTCTACAACGCCTCTCCGGCGGATATCATGAACGTTCGGGTTCGGGTTGCGATCTGCAACGCCACCGGCGTTGTTCTGGCCGAGGCTGGCGGCGCGGCGGCCCTGCGGACCGTCCAGCGGGGCGATTCGGTCCCCTTTTCGCTCGCCGTTGAGGGGCTGCCCGCCGAGGTGGAGGTCTGCCTTGAGCAGGCCGAGGCCGAGCCCGCTCGCCCCGACCCGACCTACACCCGTGCCCTCGCGCTGGACGCCGACGCCGGGCTGGACAGCCGGGGCAATCTCGTTGTCCGGGGCGCGGTGACCAATCCTGAGCTTGTGCCGGTTCGGAATGTGGAAGTTGTGATTGTCGTGTATGATCCGGAGGGTCGGGTTGTGGGGTATCAGTTGTTGCCGCTGGGCGCAGACCTGAACCTTCAGCCGGGGCAATCTCTGGGGTTTGAACACGTCTTTACAGATTTGGGAGGTGAGCCGGAACGGTATATGACGTTTGCTCAGGCGGAAGTCCTCAGCGCATCCAGCCCATCGCTTGCGCCGGGGGAAACGCCCTGAGAGCATACATACGCCATTGGATCAGGAAAGGAGGAAGGCGGTTCTTTCCACTGCACCCGGTCGCCGAATACCGCCGCTTGTTATGATGCCTGCGCGTTTAAAGGCCTTACTGTTTGCCGGTCTGGTGATTGCGATTGCGTTTGGTACGGGGAACGGAGTGGCGGCTGCTCAGGCCCGGACCCCGACGCTGACCGTTCGGACTATTTTTGATGTCAACATCCGTGCTCTGCCGGGGATCAACAGTGCTGTGGTCGGCGTCCTGCCTGCGGGCGAGACGGCGACGGCGATAGGCCGCACAGAAGCGAACAACTGGATACAGATTCAGTATCAGGAGACGACCGGCTGGGTGGCCTCCTGGGTGGTGACCTTCTCAGGGGATACGTCCATCCTGCCGATCACGACTCCGGTTCAGCCTCCACCGGCCAGTCAGGGGGGGCCTTTCGAGCTGATCGCTCCCTACAACGTGAACCTCCGCGCTGCGCCGGATGTCAACGCCGGGGTGCTGATGGTGCTGCGTTACAACACGGCTGCCGAAGCGACGGGCCGGAACGCGGCCAGCTCCTGGTTGCGGGTTCGTTATCAGGGTCAGGAGGGCTGGGTGGCGGCCTGGCCGGTGATCGTCCGGGGGGACATCACCGCCCTGCCGATTGCCGGGGGGGCCGGTTCCCCGCCGCCGGTTGCCACGCCGCAGCCGTCCACCACCGCGCCTTCAACCTCTCTGCCGGAGGGCGCGTTCACCGTCATTGCTCCCTTCCGGGTGAATATCCGTTCCGCCCCTTCTCTGAGCGGAACGATCCTCGACGTGCTGCCTTTCTCGACCCCTGCCCTCGCCGTCGGGCGCAACGAGGGCAATAACTGGATTCAGGTCGAGTACGGCGAAACGCGCGGCTGGGTGGCGGCCTGGGTGGTCGTCGCCTCTGCTGATACCCGCCTCCTGCCGGTCACCTCTCCGGCGACGGAGATAACGCCTTCCGCCGGGCCGCTCAACGGGCGCAGCATCTATGAGGTCGCGATCCGCACCGGGCCGGGCTTGAACTTTGGCGAGCAGGGCAGGCTCCCGCCCGCAACCGATGTGACGCTGTTGGCCCGGACGGAGGATAACGGCTGGGTTCAGATCAACTATCAGGGCGTGAACGGCTGGGTGGCGGCCTGGCTGCTTGTCGCCTCGGCGGACATCTCCAACCTGCCGGTGCAGAGTCTTTCCGCCGCGCCCTGAGGGGCAGGGCGTCTCTGGCGTGGAAACAGAAACAGGGGATGAGTGGTTAATCGGAACTCATCCCCTGTTGTTGCCTGTGATAGCAGGTGCGGGTTGCTTTAATGTCGGCTTGCTCCGCTCGCGCTCAGGCCACCTCCGGGATCATGCCGTCCAGAATACGTTCCAGTGCCATTGTGTGGCTGCACGTCCCCCGCGTCTGGAAAAAGTCACAATCACACTGCCATGCGCCCCGGACAAAATGAACGGTATGCGGATTGTTGTCCCCGTCAAACGTGACCGTGAATTGCTCAAACTGGATACGGTCGCGCTCCTCGGCGTAACGCTTGGCTTTCTGAATCTTGCCGATCATCCCATAATCCATGTTAACCTCCTGGTCATTTGAGCGAGGCCTTCCCCGGAACGGCAGCGGATTATTAAAAAGCACGCAGGATCATCCTGCGTGCTCTGGGGCACTCTTGCTGGTTGGTTCACCCGTTCGCCGTCCCTCATGTTAGCAGTATAGGATAGAAGGGGAGGCCGAGTCAACCACTTTCCCCCTACGGCTCACATACGTTCAGGGGGTGCTGTGTTCCGCCCCCCGCCCCCGACTCGTAGGGACAGGGCGCGCCCCGCCCTCCCCCCGCTCTCGGCGAACCGCTCGCTATACGCCATATGCTATTCGCCACATGCTCTATGCCATCCGCCATATGCCCTACACTCTACGCCCCCGTCCTCACCTGCCCCCCCTCCTCCCGCTCTCGGCG
>DRKO01000100.1 GCA_011051745.1 Chloroflexota bacterium
CCGGTAGCCTTCGGACAATGTTGGGAATTCACGTGTCATGTTACGGGCCTGCCAAAACTCTTTCCCAGCAAAAAGTGAGCATAATCACGGGCTGGAGGACGGCACGCCCTCGAACAGCACGTTTGCCTCCGCATCATAGGCCCGGACGACGACCCCCGTCGCGTCGGGGGGCAGCATGGCCTGATAGCCCCCGCCGATGATCAGCGCGTTGACCTCGCCCCCATCGTAGAAGACCCGCACCGCCACGACCGCCTCGTCGTAGATTTCGCCGTAGATCACCGTTGCCGGTTGCCCCTCCGGGTCTGTGCCCTGCGAGGGGTAGGCCGTGATCGGCTCGGCGATGGAGGTCGGCCCGCAGAAAACCGAGATGCCCTGCACCGTGTAGGCTGTGCCCTCTTCCGGCTGGCTGACCACCGCGTGCCCGCTGCATCCGACCCGCGCCGCGCCGAGCGCATCCTCAAAGTGGAAGACGACCGACTCACCCCCCGGCACGGGGACGCTCATAAGCTGGTAGAGCGTCGCGCTCACGACCTCCGGGTCGGAGGCGCGGGTTAGCACCGTCTCGCGGATGGCGTCAATCGGGGCGGGGGGTGGCTCCTCCGGCGCAGCGGTGGGGGAGGGCTCCGCCTCTTCCGGTGTCGGCTCCTCAACCGGCGGTTCGGTCGGCGCGGGGGCCGATGTCGGGGTCGGTTCCGCCGTCGGCGAGGGTGTCTCCGCGCCGCCGCAACCCGCGAGCGCGAACGCCAGCAGCGCGGCCAGCAGGGGCATAATAACCGCCGGATTCTTGCAAAGCGTGTGGGTGTTCCTCAGTGTCATCAATTATCAGGGTCCAATCGTGAGAAATACTGCCGGATCACATCGCGCAGGCCGAGCGGCACATATCCGCCTTCCAGCGCCTCGTTGACCGCGCCCGCATAATCGCCGTATACCTCGTTATAGGGCACGTTGGACTGGCCCGCCGGATTCTCGACGAAGTCGCCTTCCACACCGGTCGGTAGGCCTGCGCCGGGGTCGCCGGGGATGTCCACCTGCTCCCCTCCTTCTCCGCCGACGCGCCGGGGGGCGTATACGTCGTCATAGGGCACTTCGCCGCCGTCGCCGGGGGCGTTGTCGGTTGGCATCTGGCCTCCGGCCTGTCCGCCCTGCACCTCCCCCTCAAACTCGCCGCGTCCCGCGCCGGAGCTACCCTGTCCCTCGTCGTCGCCGGTTCCCTCTCCCGCTCCGCCCTGTCCGGGCTGCACCTGCCCCATCCCGCCCTGTCCGGGCTGGCTGGTCTGATCCTTCCCCGCGCGGGCGATGTCTCCCTGTCCGCCTTCCACCGCGTCGGCCAGTTCGTCCACCTCGACCGTCGTGGTCCCGTCCCCCTCGGCCAGCGCTTCGCCCGCCTGATCGAGCGCCGCCTGCGCCGCCTCCAGATCGCCCGACTGGATCGCTTCGGCGGCCTGACGCAGCGCCTCCGCCAGCTCTGGATCGGAGTCGGCCAGCGTTTCGGCGGCGGCTTCCAGCGCCTCCGCCAGTTGTTGTAGCTCCTCTGCCGAAAGGCTCTCCAGATCGAGATTCTGTAGCGCCTCCGCCGCCGCGAGGGCGTCTCCCTCGGCCAGTGCCTCGGCGGCGTCCTCGGCGCTCGTGCCTTCAAAGAGACCGCTTGCCTCCTGCAACGCCTGCTGGCGTTCCTCGGCGAACTGTTCGCTCAGGTCGCGTAATTCCTGCCCGGCGGCGTCGAGCGCGGCCAGCGCCTCGGCCTGTGTCACGCCGGGCTGTGAAAGCGTCTCGATGGCCTCGTCGAGCGTCTCGATGATCGCCTGCTGTTCTTCGGCGGTGAGGCCGCTCTCCTCCAGCACCTCCTCGCGCAGGGCCTCCAGTTCCTCCAGCTCCTCCGTGATGGCCTGCTCGATCTCGGCCTGCTGGCGCAGCACGTCTTCCTGCGGGTTGGGCAGCCAGATCGCCAGCCCGAAGGCCGCCGCCAGCGCCGCCGAGGCCGCCCAGCCGCGCCAGTCGGTGCGCACCGGCAGGACGCGGGCCGGTTTGATCGTCTGCGCCGTCCGCAGCGTGTCCTCGAACTGGTGACGGGCGATCCGCTCCGACTCGACCGGCAGCACGCCCAGCGAGAGCTCAACGGCGGTCGAGAGCCGCTCCTTGAGTCCGAAAGCCCGATCAAAACGGCGGGCCATCTGGAGCAGGGAACGCCGCCACAGCCAGACGCCCAGCAACGCCGCCACGCCCCCGATCAGCGCCAGCAGTACGCCCAGCGTGAGCAGGGTCGCGCTGTCCAGCAGGGGCCTGAAGCGGGCCGCAATCGCCAGTGCCAGCGCCAGCCCCAGCCCCGCCGCCAGCCCGCGCGGGAGCCATGCCGCGCTCTGCCGGAGACGCAGGTAGGCGTCCCAGCGGGCCAGAATCCCCTTCAGGCGCTTGAAGTCAGAAGTCTGTACAGCCATATCAGGCCGCCTCTATCCGGCGCACAAGGCGCACGCTCCACACGACTAACACAAACGACACCAGCCCGTAGATCGCCGTGTACACGATCCAGGGCGAGATCAGGGGGATACTGGCCCCGCTGGAGAGCATGTAGGAGGAGACGAAAACCGTTCCCTTCTGGAGGAGCATCACTTCCGTGCCGATGGCCGCCCCCACCGGATTCAGGGAGACGAGCAGCCCGTAGCCATACAGCAGGATCGCTTCCAGCACCGGCTGGCCCAGTTGGTCCAGCCCTATCAGGAGAAACGGCAGCAGTGCCAGCAGCCCCAGCGGCAGGGCGACGGTCGTCAGCAGCGTAAAGGTGTACGTCAGCACGCTGGCGGAAAGCGTCCGTTTCGTCCAGGCCGAGGTGAGGATGCCGATCGCGCTGTAGGTGATCGCGCTGACGAGCAGAATCTCAACCGAGATCAGGACTTCCTCGATCGCCATGCCGCCCATCAGAAAGGCCATGCTTTGCAGCGGGACGGCCACCAGCAGCAGGAGCACGATGTAAGCCAGCGCCGAGATCAGCTTGCCCAGCACGATCCGGCGGGCGGGGAGCAGCGTCGTGCGCAGCAGGTTGAAGGTGCGCCGTTCCCGTTCGCCGCTGATCGCGCCCGTCGTGAAGGCAGGCGCGATGAAGCTAACCATGAATAACTCGACGACCACCACTCCGGCGAAGATGATCTTGCCGATCACCCCGCCCGAGGTGGTCACTGTGGCGGACGATGAGATGGTGTAGAAGGTGTAAAGCAGAATGGCAAAGAGGCTCATCAGGGCCACGTAGCCCGTCAGCACGATGAAAGCCCGTGCCCCGCGCATCCGTCCGCGCAGTTCTTTGAGCGCAATCGGGTTCCGGCGTATCCATGTGCCGGGTGGCGACGGTCGCCGGGGGGATGGGATCGGATCGCTTGTTGTGCTCATGAGAATCGTTACGCTCTTTTCCCTGAAAGGTCGCAGCCCGAACGTGTCACTGCTCCGCTTCCGTTATCTCGTCAGGCCCCTCATCCGCCACCAGCAGGGCCGCGTTCTGCATGTTGAGCCGGTGGGCCAGCGCTCCCAGTCCGGCCAGCAGCCCGCCCAGCAGCGCCAGCCGCACGATCTCCAGTGCGCCCCCCAGAAGCGGCGTCCGGGCCAGCGTGTTCCACACGAACCCGATCCCCGCTCCGGCCAGCACGCTCCCCAGCAGCGCGGCCAGCGGGCTGAGGCTGGCGTCGTTGAGCGCCAGCGCCGCCGTGATGCCCAGCACGGCCATCAGGGGCAGCGCCGCCCAGGGCAGCAGCCCCGCCGTGAGCGCCCGTATCACCAGCCGGAGGTACGGAATCCGTCCGTCGGGCAGCAACCACGCCGCCCGTCCCGCCGCCGTCGCCTCGCCGAGCGTTCGCGCCGACTCGCTCCAGGCGGCGAAATCCGAAATGTCCATCCGCAGCACGCCGATCACCAGCGTGGGCGTCAGGGCCAGTGCCACGACGATCAGCCAGCGCAACTGCCACAGCGTGACCAGCGCCAGCCCCCACGCCACCTCCGGCGGGTCGAGGTCGGCCAGGCGGCGGGGGTCCTGTCGGGAGAAGCGCATCTGGCGCGTCACCCGCTCCGCGCCCAGCACGGGGGCCGCCAGCGTCATGATCGCCGCCGCGCCCAGGCTGAGGCCGATCAGTGCCGCGCCGGGCGCTCGCCAGCCGGTCGCCCATGCCAGTCCGGCCAGCAGGGCGAACGTGCCCGCCCCGATCGGCAACCAGAGCCGCAGCCGCTCGAACGGGAGCGGCTTCAGCCGTCGGGCATGGTGCAGCAGAGGGTTTCGCCACCAGCGGCGCAGGGCGGCCCGCGCCGGAGCCATCGCCCCCGCCACTCTGATCCGCAGCGCCTCACGGGCTGTCGCTAAGTCGCCCCTCTGCTTCTCATCAAGCATCGCCCACCTACGAGACGATCCCCTTCGTGGCCCGCATAAAGACCGACTCCAGATCGCGCGTCTCCTCGGTGAAGTGGATGACGGGCACACCGGCCTGCACCAGCCTTCTCAGCAGATCGCTGACTGCCTCGTCGTCTCCGGTCAGGCTGACGTGCAGCCGCAGCCGCCCGTTGTCCGGCTCCATCTCCTCGACGGCCACCACGCCCTCCACGCCGAACAGCGTTTCTCTGGCCCGTTCCACCTCATCCAGCAGCGCGATCACGATCTCTCGATGGGGGATAAGCTGGCGTTGCATCTCCTCGACGTTCCCCTGCATGATCAGCTCGCCCGCCTCGATGATGCCGATGTCGGTGCAGATTTCGGCCACATCCGCCAGAATGTGCGAGGAGAAGAAGATCGTCTTCCCCATGTTCGCCAGCTCGACCAGCAACTCGCGGATTTCGATCCGGGCGCGTGGGTCGAGTCCGGAGGCCGGTTCGTCGAGGATCAGAACCTGCGGGTCGTGGGCCAGCGTGCGGGCCAGGCAGAGCCGCTGTTTCATCCCGCGTGAGAGGGTGTCTACCATGTCGTCGGCCCGGTGGCTGAGGTCCACCAGATCGAGCAGGTCGCGGATCAGCGCGGGCCGCTCCGCCTCTGGAATGTCGTAGCAGGCGGCGAAGAAGTCCAGATACTCCCACACCTTCATGTCGTCATAGACGCCGAAGAAGTCGGGCATATAGCCGATCACGCGGCGCACATCGCGCGATTGTTTCGTCACCGAATATCCGGCCACCCACGCTTCCCCCGCCGTCGGGGTGAGTAGCGTGGTCAGGATGTGCATGGTCGTGGTCTTGCCCGCCCCGTTCGGCCCGACGAATCCGTAAATCGCCCCCTCCTCGACCGTCAGGGTCAGGTCTTTGACCGCCGTCACGCTCTTGAACCGTTTGGTCAGGCCCTTTGTCTCGATGATTGCTGCCATAGTTCACTCATTCCTGCTCATCTGTCCCAGCAGTGTCACGTCCACCCGTGAGAGGGTGACGCTGTATAGCTGATCCGGCTGGACGGCGATCGCAACGCCTCCTCTTGAGTCGACATACGGCCCCTCGACCGGCGTATCCCCCCATCTGGCCTGTATCCGATCCCACTCGCCGGTGGCCGTGTTCCACAGCAGCACCTGCGGCGGGCGCTCTCTCGCGCTGGGATACGGGCTTTCGAGGTGAACGATGAGCGACTCGACCTCCGGGAGAGGAATCTCTGCGATAGGCTCAAAACGGAAGGCGACCGTCTCGCTGCCGGCCGGGAGATAGAGGTCGTAAGGTGTGCCGAAGGGTTGCGACGCCGTCTCTCCCAGCGGGCTCCACGTCATCATGCTGGGCGATATCTCGATGATCTGGCTTTCGGTTGTTTCCTCGATGTTTGCGTCTATCTCGATGATGTACAGCGTCATGTCCACCGTGCGCGAACCGGCGTTCAGCACCTGAGTCTGGAAGGGAACCTCCTCGCTCCAGCCTGTCAGATACGCGCCGGAACCCCGCCCATCGCTGCTGAGGATGCTGGCGGCCAGGTTGCAGCGTCGCCGTTCGCTGCCGCTCAGTATATAGCAATCCTCCTCACCGGCCAGTGTGTTTGCGAGCGGCGATCCGTAAGCGTAGAAGAACCCGCCGAATCCGGTTGTGTTCGCGAAGGGGAAGGGGTCGAGCCCGTTGCCGGACGCGAAGGTCGCCGGGCCGCCCTTGACCACCCGCCTGACGGGGAGCACTTCCCCGGCGGGCAGATCGGGCAGGGGGAGGGTGAACCCGGCAGCGATGAGAGTTAGGTCGCTCAGATCAACGTCGCTGGCGTTGAGGATTTCTCCCTCGAAGCGGACCCCGCCTTCTACCGGTGTCAGCGTCATGTTGCCGCTTATGCGCGGCGCGTTGGCCGTGAAGCCCTCGATGATGAACGGCTGGAGCGTCCCGATGTCCACACGCACGCCCCGCAGCGTCACGACCTCCCCTTCCTCGAAGGTGATCTCACTGGCCCCTGCAAGCGGGTTGCCGATGTTGCCTCTCATCAGATGGGCCAGAAGGCCGGGGTCGAGCTGGATGTCGTAGGCTGTCCGACGGGGCGACCAGACCCCGATCAGTGCCTCTACCTCGGCCTTCTCGCTCTTCGGCCAGCTATGCACCACCGCCAGCCGATGGATCACCGCCTGTGAGCCGCGTAGCTGGAAGCCCGTCACATAGGCCAGCGCCGAGAAGAGCAGCACCAGCCCCGGGATGGTGAGCCAGGCCAGCTCGCGGCGTTTGAGCCGCTGGAGGACGAAGTAGTTCACCGGCCCGATCAGAATCACGTAAAGCGCCAGGAAGCCGCATAACTGGAACACCGACGGCAGGAGAATGTCCGGCACGGCGGCCACAGCCTGCTCGGCCAGATCGATCTGCTGGAACCCGTAGGCCCAGCCGGGGCGCGGCTCCCCGTCGGCCAGGATGAGCGTCCACAGATCGACCATCTGATCCCACGAGCGGAGCGGCTCCAGTTCGGGGTCGGCGGCCAGAAAGTCCACCCGCCCGTACCCGACCCGTCGCCAGACGATCAACGGCACTTCGCCGCTCATGACCAGCACCTGCGCATCGTCCGCCGGTTCGCCGCTGGCGACCGGCGCCTGCGGGTTGATCTGCTCATCGAACGGCGCTCCCGCCGCCAGTCCGAGGGGGGCCAGCGAGACCTCCTGCGTGCTGCTGGCCCTCAGGGGCGTGATGTCGCTCAGGCCGCTTAACGTGCGCTGGAAGCTCAGCCCGCCGACGATGATCAGGCGTCCCCCCTGCAACACCCACTCTTCCAGCGCCTCGCGCTGGTCGGGGCTCAGTTTGCCGCTGTCCACGTTGGAGACGATCAGCACGTCGAGCGCCCTCCAGCCCATCCCCTGCGGCGGAAGGTCGTCTACCGTCAGGGCGGCGACGGCCACCTCCCCGCTTGAGGGTTCCAGAAGCCCCAGGCTGCCGAAGGCCGGGATGCCCGGTGTGTCGCTCCACACCCCGATCAGGAGCGTATCCCGCCGGACGTACTGGACACTCACCTGTTCGCCCGCGATCGTCCGGTTGCGTTGCCTCAGGTCCACCTGAATGGCAGGGTCGAAGCCGCTCAGGTCGTTGACGTACAGCGTGACCTGCTTCCGTGAGCCGCGCGGCAGTTCGAGGGTGCGCGTGTAGGTCGCCCGACGACCGACCAGCCCTTCCGCCTCCACCTGTAGCTCGGCGGTGATGTCCTCGCCGTCGTTGGCGACCGTCACGGTGATCGGCGTCCACTCGTCGCGCTCGACGTACCCCCCGAACCCGACCCGCACATCCAGCGTGATCGGGTTGGCGGCCTGATCCCCCGATCCGGCGGCAACCGGAGCCGCTGTCCGCAGCCCGATCACCCCCGGCAGGATCAGCAGAGCGATGATAAACCGTCGTTTCACAGCTGGCTCACTCCTGCGGAAGACTCACTCTTCGACGCCTGTCGTTCGTTCCGTCCCGTTCCCTGTCGTCCGCATCCCTCTGAGGGATGGCAGACAGGCCCGGGACAGCGCCCGCATTGTAGCATACCCTGCCGGAACCTGCTCACCGTAATACATACGCTATATACGCGCCTCCGACGTGTTCAACCTGCGCCTTTCTTCCCTCCCGCCGGATAGAAAAAGCCCGGCTCCGCGCCTGCGTGCGGGCCGGGTCGTCGTCTCCGATGCGATGATCAGCCGTCGTCAACGGGCGAGTCGGCGGCTCCCCCTGATGAGGGGCCGTTGTTCCCCCTGTCCGGCGTGGCGGGGGCGCTTTCCACTGCCGGAGGCGGTAGCTGTCCCTCCTCGCCGAGGACGACATACTGTTCAAAGGGAGGACTGTCGGGCGGGCACAGCACCCAGTCGCGGGACATCCAGCCCTCCGCGTCCCACTCCGGCGCGGAGAGGTTGTTATACCCGACCCGGAGCCACAGGGCGTCCGGGCTGCGCCCGATGACGACAAGCTGGTTGGATTCAAAGGGCGGGGCCGGGGAAGCAAGCGGGCTGGGCCGTGTGAAGGCCTCGAATTCCTCCGAAGCCCGCTCGCATACGACCGAGCGCACCATCACGCTGGCCGTCTCCGAGCGCCGCACGCGATCCTCTCCCATCACGGTTAGCTGATAGGTGTGCTCCCCCCAGTCCAGGCTGGCGATCGGAATCTCGTACCGTCCGGTGCTGAGGTTGTCGGCCGTCAGGGGAAGCTGGCGGTCCAGTTCGTCGAAGAGCGCCACGCTGACCGCCCCCTCCGCCAGCCAGACCAGCGCGACGTTACCCTCCGTTCGGAAGATAACCTCCTCCGGCTGGGCGCTGAATTCGATGATTTCGGCGGCGGGTGTGGGGATCAGGCTGGGCGTTGGCGCGGGAAGGGTCGCCGTCGCGATGACCACTTCCTCGGCCATGTCCCCCGTGACCTCGCCTTCCTCAGGTGCGGCCCCCTTGCCGAAGGGCAGCACGCCGAAGAGGAACAGCGCCGCCACAAGCACGGCAGCCAGCACGCCCCCTCCGAGGAGGAGCGGCAGGGCCGCCCCCGCCACCCATGCCGGCCAGGAGGGTTTGAGCGTGTACGTCGCCCCGATCGGGGCCTGATACCCCGTCGCGTCCAGCGAACGGGCCACGATGGCGAAGTTGACCGTGCGCGTCGGGCCGAAAAGCTGGGAGCGGCGCGGGCGCACCGTGAGCTTCACCTGCGCCGTCTCGCCGGGCTGAAGGCTCACCTGAGCCGGGTCGAAATGGTACTGAAGCAGGCGCTGCGGCTGGTAGCCTCCCAGCCGCAGGTTGAGCGGCAGGCTGCCCTGATTCTGGATGGCGATGTGGTAGATGCCGTTCTGTTGCCCCTCCTGAATCGCCATCGCCATGGCGGCGTAACCGACGATCTCGATCTCCCGCACCGCCTCGAGTGCCTGCGCCGGGTCATCCTTGAGCGCCACGCGGACGGTCAGGGCGTACAGGCCGGGCCGCGTCTGGCTGCTGCGCGGGGGCCGGATGGAGATCACGACTTCCGCGCTCTCCCCCGGATCGAGCCGTATTTCACGGTGGTTCACCTTGACCCAGCTACGCTCCAGCCCCCCTGTCTCGATGGTATACGTCGCCGGTTGCTCGCCCAGATTCTCGATCAGCAGCTTGAGCTGTAGCCGCGCAGTGGGGGCGACCGGTTGCTGGGGGGCATCCAGCACCAGCCGGAACGGCACGGCGGGGTCTTCGAGCGGGATCGAGGTCGGCATCAGTTCGATGCTCTTGAGCGACCGCGCTTCCGGCGACCGGAAAAGCAGCATCACGTCGCCCATCGCGATCCGGTCCCCGTCCGAGAGCGCAACGCGGCTGTTCGGCTCGACCTGAACGTCGTTGACGAATGTCCCGTTAACCGTTCCCAGGTCTACCAGAAATACCTGCCCCTCTGCCACGTCAAACTGCGCGTGGTAGCGCGAGACGGCAGCGGTGGGCAGCACAATATCGTTGCCGGGCTGGCGGCCAACAGAGGTGGTGGGTTTGGTGAGTTCGACTTCCCAGTATTCGCCGCTTTCGGTCTGGACGATGATTTTTCCAAAGGCCATGCCATGCCTCTCCCCGGACGCACGTTGAGACGGATATCAGACGCAGACAGTCTAGCACGGAGAGAAATTGGGTACAAGTACGCCGGAAAAGCGGCTGGGCCTGAGGGCTCTTCCGGCGCTCGATTGCGTTCCGCCGCGCCCTGTAAAATAATTCGGTTGGCGCCATCCGCCATGCGCGGAGGCCGCAGATTTGATACATACCCCTGCCGAACCGGATAGAGGAGGTTGTACGATGGAGTTCGCCGAGGTTATCAGGAAGCGGTACGCCGTGCGGGCCTACAGATCCGATCCCATCCCCGGAGAGATGCTCGCTCAGGTGCTTGAGGCGGCCCGTCTGGCCCCCACCGCCGCCAACCGCCAGCCCTTCCGTCTGATCGTGATCCACACGAAAGGGCGGGAGGAGGAGCTATCACGCATCTACTATCGGGAGTGGTTCACGCAGGCCCCGATTGTGATCTGCGCCTGTGCCGTTCCGGCGGAGGGGTGGGTGCGCGAATCGGACGGGCGGCGTTACACGGACGTGGACGTCGCCATTGTGATGGATCACCTGACGCTCGCCGCCGCCGATCTGGGGCTGGGCACGTGCTGGGTCGCCAACTTCGATCCTCAGGCCGCGCGGGAGGTGCTCGGCCTGCCGGATGATGTCGAGCCGGTGGTGTTTACCCCGCTGGGCTATCCTGTCGGCCCGCCGAAGCCGAAGGAGCGCAGGCCGCTTGAGGAACTGGTGAAGTACGAGCGATGGTGAGCGCGGGCGGGATGTGCGGGGGAAGGTTCACAGGTACAATAAAGGCAGGATCGCGGTAATCCGGTTGTGAGGAAGTGTGTCCGATGGAAGCGGAAAAGGCGTATGTGAGCTGGGTTGCGGAGCTATTTCCGCCTCAGGGGCAGTGGACCGAGGCGGACTACTTCGCCCTGCCGGAAACCAACCGCATCATCGAGCTGGCAAATGGAGAGTTGAGCATGGCCCCCGCGCCCGGTGACAGGCATCAGAGCGCTGTTGTCGAGCTGGTCGTTGCACTGAAGCTGTATGTGGACGCCAACCGGCTCGGAGTGGTACGCACCGCGCCGCTCGACGTGCGGCTCTTTCCCGGCACGATCCGGCAGCCGGACGTGCTCTTTCTCCGCGAGGAGCACCGCGAGCGCATCACTGAGCGGTACATAGACGGCCCGCCCGACTGGGTCGCGGAGGTCATCTCCGAGGGGACGCGCCGCGTGGACGAGGAAGTCAAGACCACCGAATACGCCTCCGCAGGCGTCCCCGAATACTGGCTGGTTGATCCGGAGGATAAGACCATCCGCGTGTACGTGCTGGAAGGGAACGCCTACCGCCTCGCCGCGATCTACAGGCCGGGCCAGATTGCCCGCTCCGAGACGCTCTCCGGGTTTGAGATCGCCGTAGATCGGGTCTTCGGCGGCTGAGTGAGGGGCAGGGGATGGATGCCCGCTCCACCCCCTGCCTGTTTATCTGCCCTCTGTTGCCTCTACCATCAGCCAGCCCGCCCGTAAACCGGAATCGCCGCCCCGTGAATCGTGCGCGAGGCGTCAGAGGCGAGGAACAGTAGCACGTCGGCCAGCGCCTCCGGCGAAACCCACTTGCTGTAGTCCGCCTTGGGCATCTCCTGCCGGTTGGCGGGTGTGTCAATGATGCTGGGCAGAACGCAGTTCACGTTGATGTTGTGATCCTTCAGTTCGGCCGACATCGCTTCCGTCAGGCGGATGACGGCGGCCTTGGCCGCGCTGTAAACTCCGTGTCCTTTTGTCCCCTGCAGCGCGGGTTTGGCGGAGATGCTGATGATCTTCCCGCCGCCCTGCTCGATCATGTGCGGTATGACCGCTCCGGCGACCAGAAAAACCGACTTGGCGTTGAGGTTCATCAGAAAATCCCACACCTCCGGCGGGGTCTCGTGGACGGGCGGCCCGGCCCGGTAGCCTCCCACCAGGTTGAGCAGGATGTCGATCCGCTCTCGCTCCCTGATGACCATCTCGACCATTTTCCCGACCGAGCGGGGGTTGGTTACGTCGGTGTTGCCGATCAGGAGCGCACCGTAATTCTCCTTCAGGTCGTTGCACAGTTCGGCCAGGCGATCGGGCCGGTTGTCAACCAGCACCAGCCTTGCGCCCGCGTCGCCGAATCTGTGTGCCACGACGTGCCCCAGCGCCCCCGCTGCGCCGGTGATCAGGACGACTTTTCCCTCAACATTCACGAGATTCTCTCCTTGCTCTGAAGGTGTGACCGGCGTTCCGGTGCTCCGTTAACCGCTCATTCTGCCTGGGTCTCAATGACTGCCCGGCAGCGCGTCTATCTGCCGGATGAGCGCAAAGTCTCTCTCCGTGATGCCACCCTGATCGTGGGTCATCAGGCTGAGCCGAACGTGTTTGTAGCTGTGGATGAACAGATCGGGGTGATGGTTGGCGCTCTCCGCCAGAAGGCCAACCGCGCTGGCGAACAGCATCGCCCGGCTGAAATTCTTGAACACGAACTCCGCGTGAAGCTGCCCATCGTCCCCCAGCGACCAGTTCGGATGTTCGGCCAGCCTCTCCTTGATCTCCGCTTCTGTGTACGTTGTGCCCATCGCTTCTTGCTCCCCTCTTCTATGTTGTCTGCCCCTCATCGGGCGTACCTGTGTCTCTGCACAGTAAGGAGGCCACCTGTCAGCGTGATCTTACCGGAGGGGAGGGGGCGTTTCCACTCAACCGGAGAGGATCAGCGGGCTGATCGTGATGTCGGGCTGTCCGGCGAACGCCGCCGCGATCTCGGCAAGCGTCTGGCCCGTGACGGGGTGGATGAAATCGGGGGCCAGATCGGCCAGCGGGAGGGCCATATAGGCGCGGGTCAGGATGTCCGGGTCGGGCAGCCTGAGGCCGCTCGCCGGATCGTCAAGGACGAGGTCGCCGTAAAGCACGAGGTCGAGGTCAATCGGGTGGATGATCCGGTCGTGCCCGGATCGGGATCGCCCCAGACGGGCCTCGAGGGGGCGCAGCACGTCGAACTTGAGCGCGGCAGGCGGGAGGGTCGTTTCCCCCAGCAGGGCGGCGTTGAGGAAGGGCGGATGATCGGGGAGCGGCTGGCCGTTGGCGTCCAGCGCGACCGTCCGATACACGCGCGAGACGGCGCGGATGGGCAGACGCTCCGCCAGCAGGTGCACGGCGCGGCGGAGGTTTGTCTCCGGCTCGACGTTCGATCCGAGCGCCATAAACACGGGAACGTGGCTCGTCATCGCCGGGCTCCTCAATCCCCCGCCGTGCCGCCGATGGTTTCTACGGATTCTGTGGCTCTGTGGCCCTGACCAGCCGGTCGGACCGCCGGAGCGGTGCGCCGACCTGATGCATGTACTGGAGAATCTCGCGGTAGGACCGGATCGGGCCGGTCTCGTAGTAGGGGATATCCCGCTCCTCGCAGAACGCCTTAACGATCCGGCGTGCCTCGCCCAGTTTGTTGCGCGGCATGCCGGGGAAGAGGTGATGCTCGATCTGATAATTCAGCCCGCCGTAGAGATAGTCAACCACCGGGCCGGGCCGGACGTTGCGTGTCGTGAGCGCCTGCACGTAGAGGAAATCCATCTGGTGATCTTTCTCAACCAGCGGCATCCCCTTGTGATTGGGGGCGAAGACCAGCCCCAGATGCAGCCCCAGCGCCAGATGGTTCACCAGCAGGAAGATCACGGCCTGCCACCAGGGCAGCGCGTAGAAGACCAGCCCGAAGTACAGCACAAAGTGCAGGGCCAGCAGAAGCCCCTGCCACGCCCGATCCTCGACTTTCTTCTCCATCAGCACGTAGCGGATGGCCGCGAACGCCTGAAAGAAGGCCGAGAGGCTCAGGACGGGGAAGAAGGTAAACGCCTGATACTTCATGATGAAGCGCAATAGCCCCTTCTGTTCCTGAACCTGCTCCTCGATCCACGCCCAGAGCGGGATTTCGAGCGTGGGGTCGGCGTCGAGTTCGTTAGTGTGGGCGTGGTGTTCGTTGTGCCGTTCCCGCCACGAGCTGATGGACGATCCCAGCAGCAGGTTTCCGTAGATCAGGCCGACGAGGTCGTTCCGCCGCGTCTTCTTGAATATCTGCCGGTGACCGGCATCATGCATCACGAAGCCCACCCGGACGAACACAACCGCCAGATACAGGGCGTTGATAAGCTGCACCCAGAAGGCATCCACCAGTAACAGAACCGCCACCCCGATGCCCAGCAGGATCAGCGGCTCGAGGAGCGCATAAATGTAATAAGCGGGTTGCTTCTCCAGCAACCCCTTTTCTTTCGCCAGCCGCTTCAACTCGGCATAAGCCTTCGAGTAGGATACGTCCGGCTGCTTCAGTCTCCGCATCTCCGCCGCGGAGAGGGTCGTTGTCTTCATGTACGTCACTTTTCCTTCAAAAGCAAAACTACCGGCGGTCTTTGCCGCCTGAGAAACAATCTCCAGTGTACCATATATTCGGACTTCTTCACTCCTGATTGAGGGGATTGTTATACAACCCTGATACGGGGAAGGCTTCCGAAGATGTGCCCCGCGCCGGGGGGGCTTCTTCAGGCGCGGGAGGCCCTGCAAAAGCGATCGCTCACTCCCACCGCATCTCGTCCTCGGCCACCGCCATCTCGCTGAGCTGCCCGGCCAGCCGGTTGAGCGTCTGCGCGTAGCTTTCTACATAATCCTGTGCCAGCCGTTGCGCCAGGTCTTCATAACCGGCCAGTATCAGGGGGCCGACGTGGGGCCGGAAGTCGCGCAGGTTGATGTGCATCCGATCCGTGTCGTCGGTCAGGATGCCCCACACAAGCGTTTTCGCCCGCCCATCGTCCTTCGCGCTCATGAAGCGCATCAGCGACGATCCTCTCGCCACCCGTCCCACGTTGGAGAAGACCTCCTCGCCCTTGACGATCTCGTTCAGCACGCCCACGCGCTGGGGAATCTGATCCAGCAGATGTTGCATCGAGGGCGGGAGATGCCCCAGCATCCGCAGCGTGGCTGTGTTGAAGCTCTCGCCCCGCATCGTGATCGCCTTGATCACGTCCAGTATCTCCCCGAAGGCCCGCAGGTAGGAGATCAGCCGTCGTCGCTGGTCGTCGAAGGTGCGCCACGTGTGATCGTCGTCGCGATTCCGGTAAGCCCGGAAGGCCTCGATTGCCTCCTCGTAAACATCCAGCAGGCCGGTTAGCGGGTTTCGGAAGGTGGTCGGATAGATGCGTTCGCGCGGGGAGACGAACGAAGCATCCATCGGGATCAGCAGCGCCGGGTTGATGCCGCCGGAGTTCGCCAGCGACTCGTGAACCTTGCTCCGCAGGTCATCCGGCAGCGCGTCTATCTCGGTCAGCAGGTCGGGGGCGGGCTGATACTCGGCGGCGTGGAAGAACCGCCCCAGCAGCAGCAGGTCGTTGACCGTCAGGCGTGCCCCGCGCTGGCGAAGCCACATGCGGGCGCTCTGGATCGCGGCCATGTTCACCGCCTCCGTCTCCGCTCCCACCTCGCCGCCCAGTGTCCCGTAGTGCTGGGCCAGTGCGCTGGCCTCGAAGGCCGTCGAGCTAACCAGCGTGAGCGGTTGCGGTTTGTCGCTGACGGGCAGGGGCTCGATCTCCGTCACATACTGGCACCACGAAACCGCCTGATTGGTCAGCACCTCCGCCATCGCGATCCCCCACACGCCATCGAAGAAGATATGCGACTGGTCGAAGATGATGCTGTCTTTGGTGCGCATGATGGTAAGCGGGTGATCGCCCACGCCGCGCTGTGCCCGGCGGCGCAGCGTCCCCAGCGGCAGACCGCGATCCTGAAGGTCCCAGTTGATGATCACCGGGGCGCGGCGCAGCGCCTCGATGGCCTGTCGGGTGCTCTCCGGTAGCAGGCTGCGCAGGCGGCTCTGTTCGCTGCGTGGCGCTTCGGCTAGGCGCATCGCGACCGTCGAGCTGGAGGGTGGGCGGCGTCCCCGTATCAGCGCCTCCACCTGCCCCTTGATGCGGGCCGGATCGGGGGGAGAGAGATAAGCGAGCGGCTCGCCGGGTTGCCCGTTGTCCCGCATGGGGTACAGCCAGCCGCCCCGCGAGACCAGCGGGCGGCCCGCAGGGTCGAGGGGGTGGCCCTCGGCGTCGAACGCGATCGTCCACTGCTCCCCCGACGGCGTGAAGGCCAGCGGATGGCCCTCCTCGTCCTTTGTGCACACGTCGAACAGGAACGTATGTCCCCGCCAGATGAGGGCTACTTTCGCCTCCCAGATGGGGAGCGGGACGCGCTCGTCCCGGTAGCGGTCCGGCTCCAGATAGGCCAGCAGGCTCATCTGGGCCTGATAGGCCGCCCGTTCGCTGGCCGCCAGTTCTTTGATCTTCTGCTGAATTCCGGTCACGGTCGAGGCGGGCAATTGCTCGAAATACGGCTGGATGAAGCTCTCGAAGGTCTGCCGCCGCAGTTCGGCGTAGGATGTTCCCGCCGGGGCGTGGTACGGTCGGGCGGCCTGCCAGTCCCGTAACAGCGTCAGGAAGGAGAGCCGATCCCCCACCCTGACCGCGTTAATCGCCTCCCGCAGCAGCCGGAGCGTCGTCCACTCTGTCCACATCACCCCGTTGAGCGCGTCCGTGTCGAACAGGGCGTAGATCGCCGTCATGATCCAGGCCGTGATGTCGTCCACCGTCGTGGCCGGGGCGGGACGCTCGCGGTGATAGGCGACCGTCTCATTGGTGTGGCGTCCTGTGTCCTCCCGCAGCCCGAACTGGAGGTAAAACTGCCACGTCCCCTCCGGGAACGCGCTTTCGATGTCCTTCCCCGCCAGCGTGAGAATTCCCTGATAGGCCGCCAGAACAACCGCCGGACCTGCGATCAGAAGGCTGTAAAGGCCCTGTGGCAGCAGGTTCGCCCCCTGAAAGAGGGTGTTGATGTCGTCATGGGCGCGTTTGCGGGAGATGCGACGCTCTTTGAGGTTCGCCAGCCCTGAGAGGATCAGGCCCGGCAGGTTGCCCGCCGGCAGGATGTTGGCGATCTCGTGTTTGAGTTGCTCCACCTCCGGCAGCGTCAGCGCCGAAAGGCGGGAGAGCGTCTCGCTGCTCACGCGCTCCAGGCTGTGCAGGGTGATGTCAGACCCCGGCTGTTCGATGTCAGGGGAGAGCCGACGGTTGGCTCGTCGTTTAAGCATACGCAGTGTGATTCCCGGTGTTCATAGGGCGGAGTAGAAGGCCCGCACAGTATGATCTTCCAGAAAGACAGACCAGCAAAAGGGGGCCGGGCAACGTGAATCCACAGGCCCCCATCCGCTCTCCAGCATACGCATTTCTGCCCCCGCAGACAAGGGGGGAAAGTACCCACTCCGGCTCTGTCATCCCTCCCGCGCGTCCGCCGCCTGCCTCAGCCGCCTGCCACCTGCTCCCGCATCCAGCGCAGACCGTTTCGCAGTTGCAGGGCCAGCCGGTCGCTCAGCAGGCCGCTGTCTCGCTGCCCTGTCAGCCGTTCGAGCCGCTCGTCGATCAGCGAAAGCGCACGCTCATGATCGCCGCTCTGCAACGCGCCCCGCAGGTCTTCCAGCGCCGCCGTCCATTCGTCCAGCGTCGCCCGGTCGTTCTCCGGCTTCTCGCGGGCTTCCTCCAGCAGAGCGACGAATGCCTCCACCGTGTCCAGCGGCGTGAGCAGAATACCGCTCTCCGCCGGGGGGCGGCTGGCTGTCATCGCGCACCGGAAACCGATGTCCTCTCCGTAGGCGGTGGCCGGGGTTGGGTTGCGCAGCGAACTGAGCGCGTACCGCCCCTCCATGCTCCACGAGCCGCCCCGCGTCACGCGGGCCGTCCCGCTTGGCGGCCCCGCCGGGTCTGTGGCGATGCCGGTTCGGCGATAATAGTCGGGGTCGAACCAGTCCGCCACCCACTCCCAGACGTTCCCCGCCATGTCGAGCACGCCGTAGGCGCTGGCCCCCGCCGGGTAAGAGCCGACCGGCGCGGCAGGCCGTGCGCTCCGGCTTTCCGCGTAGCGCATCAGCTCCGGCGTGGGCGGTTCATCTCCCCAGGGGTAGCGGCGGGCGACCTCGTTCACCGGGTCCCAGGCTGCCGCCTTCTCCCACTGTGCCTCGGTCGGCAGCCCGATGATCTGATTGGCCTGCCCCGCCAGCCACAGGCAGTAGGCGACGGCGGACTCGTAACGGATGAACGCCACCGGATAGTCGGCGTATTCCGGGTCGTCGAAGTAGCGGCGCGTGATGGGCGGCTGGCACAGCCCCTCGTCCACGCAGAGTGCGTACTGGGCGTTGGTGACTTCCGTCCGGTCGATCCAGTAGTCGCTCAGATACACCGGATGCTGGGGCTGATCGGCCCGGTTGCGGTTGAGATCGTCCGTGCCCATGAGGAACGTTCCCGCCGGAATGAACTGCATCACCCCGCCGTCGTGAATCCGGTACGCGCTGCTCCCCGCTTCCAGAGGGGCGAACACGATTGGCGGGACGGGTGTCGCGGCGACAGCCTGAAGCGGCGTCGCCGTCGGGACGGGCGTCTCGGTCGGGACCGGCGTAAAGGTCGGGGTTGGCGTCTCCGTCGGGGGGACGGGGCTGGCCGTTTCCTCGACCGCTACCGCCGCCCCCGGCCACCGGACGGAGATCGAGATCACGCCCAGCGTTTGCAGCATGTACACTGCCGAGGCTATCAGCAGGCCCAGCACGAGCAGTACGACCGCCGTTCTCACAAGGCGTGTCAGCCGTCGGCGGCGGCGCTGGCGGCGGGCCAGCCGCTCGGCCTCGCGCAGGACGCGCTTTTCGCGCTGCCTCTGGAGCTTCTCCGCCCGTCTGGCGGCGCGGTGCTCTGCCCGCAGGCGGCGCTTCTCGCGCCATGCCTGCCGCTTGGAGGGTCGCCGTCGGACGACGACCGTCGGCTCGGCTGCCGGGCGCTCCATGACGCGCGTCGGCACGGATTGCTGGGTGGGCGGCCCGGAGGACGGCAACTCCTGTGTTGCGCTGACCTCCTCCGGCGTGGCGTAGGCCTGCTCGAGCTCCAGCGCCATCTGGACGGCGCGGCGATAGCGGTCACGGGGGGACTTCGCCAGCGCCTTGAGGATCACCTGCGCGACCCCCTCCGGCAGGTCGGGGTTGAGCAGGCGGGGGTCGGGCGCGTTTTCGTTCAGATGGCGCAGTGCGGTGTCCACCACCGAGTCGGCGCGGAAGGGAACCTCGCCCGTCACCATCTCGTAGAGCACCACCCCCAGCGAGTAGATGTCGCTGGCCGGGCCTGCCGCCCGCGAGTCGCTGATCTGCTCCGGGGCCATGTATTCCGGTGTCCCGAACGCCGATCCGCTCGAATCGTCCTCCGCGTTCCGGCTGCGCAGCAGTGCCAGCCCGAAGTCCGTCAGGATCGCCTGTCCGCTGCGTGTGATCAGGATGTTGCCGGGTTTAACGTCGCGGTGGATCACGCCCTTCTTGTGGGCGTGATCGAGCGCCGCCGCGATCTGCCGGATGATGAAGATGACATCGTCCATCTCCAGCGTGCGCTCGCCCGCCCGCACCTGATCCAGCAGATCGGCCAGCGTGATCCCCTCGACGTACTCCATCACCATGTAGTGCCCGCCCTCTGCCGCGCCGAAGTCGTACACCTGGACGATGTTCGGATGGCGCAACTGGGCGATTGCTTTGGCCTCCCGCCGGAAGCGGGCGTTGAACACCGGATCGCTCTGCAGATGTCGGCCAACGATCTTGATGGCGACGTAGCGGTCCAGATCGGGGTGATAGCCTTTGTAGACCTCGGCCATCCCCCCGCTGCTGATAAACTCGACGATCTCGTAAGGGCCGAGTTTGCGGCCTATCAAGTCGCTGTCCACGTGAAGCCCTCACTGTTCGCTGCCTGAAAAGGCCCCGGCCACCGAACCGATCCCGCCGGAGCCAGCCGCTTATGCCAGGCATCGAGTATAGACAGGTTCGGGCACTCGCGCCAACCGCCTCCGGCCACCCGCTGCCGGTGGGGGCGCTGCACGTGTTGCCTTGTCGCCTGAGGGCGTGAGCTGTCCTCTGCTATTTCTCTATGATGATGGCGGTGGCGTTCTCCAGCTCGTCAGCCGGAGTCCAGTAATAGTAGTACCCCTCGCCCGCCCCGACGCTGGGCGTCGTCCAGCGATAGATCCAGTGTGCGGCGTCGCCGGTGACGTTGACGCAGCCGTTACTGCGCGGGCGACCGAAGTCGTTATGCCAGTATGTGCCGTGAATGGCTGCCCCGCCGCTTGCGAAGTAGGTACACCAGGGCACGCCGGGCAGGTCGTAGAACTGAGGCGTCCCCGGCGGGCCGCCGATCATATGGCGGGCGGGCGTCTTACGTGTGACGCGGTGCTCTCCGACCGGCGTCTCGAAGCCGTAGACCCGTCCGGCGGCGTCGCGGTAGCCCGTTCCGGAGGCGATGCGCGTTGAGAAAACGGGGCTGTCGTTCTCGTAGCAGGTCAGCAGTTGATCGGAGAGGTTGATCACGATCCGCTTGGCTTCCGGCGGCACATCGGGCGAGATGGGGGCGAAGTCTTCGGCCCGCAGGCGGCGTACATCGCGGGCACGGACCCACCACCAGATTCCGCCGGGGTTCTGCTCCTGATAGAGACGATACCACGCTGCCCCCTGATCGTCGTCCGCCCGCTCGACGACGAAGAAAACGGAGCGGTAGGCCATGCGATAATACCCCGCGCTTCCTGCCTTCGGTTGCCGGTGCTGGACGGAATACGGGACGGTGATCTCGCCCCAGAATCCATCGCCGATCACCTCCTCCGGCTGGTTGAACTGCTCCCGCACGGGGACGACGTAAGCCGAGTGGACGTATCCCTCGCCCACGTCAAACCAGAGGTCGTTGTGCGGGTAGTGGCGCAGGCGCGGCTCGATGTGGGCCGCCCCGTAGATGGGGACGACCTCCCCTTTCTCCAGATAGCGGACGGGGTCGCCATACGGGGGATCGGGCGTGACGGGCAGATGCCAGTTCACGACGTGGCCGAGCAAAGGGGGATTGTTATACAGCTCGTTGTAGGAGATCGGCTCGTTATGCCCGTCTGCCAGTGCGAACCTGGCCCGCCGCCCGACGGCGAGCGCGGCGAGGGTCGCGAAACCGGCCTTGAGGGCTGTTCGACGGGGTAGGGCGCTCGACGGTGACATGGCGGGCGGCTATCAGCGGGTGACGATGATCCGCGTCGCGATCTCGCGCTCCTCGGAGGCGGTGCGGCGGTTGGCGTCCTCGTATCCGGCGAACGGGTTCGTCCAGCGGTACACCCATTTGGCCGCGTCGTTGGTGACGTTGACGCAGCCATGGCTGCGCGGACGCCCGAAGTCGTTATGCCAGTACGTCCCGTGAATCGCCGCCCCCCGGTGCGTGAAGAACGTACACCAGGGCACGCCGGGCAGGTTGTAGTAGTCGTCTATCTCTTCCCCGCCGATCATGTGGCGGGAGGGCATCTTGCGGATGACGATGTGCTCCCCGTAGGGCGTGTTGAACTGGTGGAGGTTGCCCTCGTTATCCCGGAAGTACGTCCCGGAGGAGATGCGGGTGGTGAAAACGGGCGTCTCGCCCTCGTAACAGGTCAGGAGTTGCTCGCCGATGTTGACCTCGATCCGCTTGCCCTCCGGCGGCACATCGGGTGAGATGGGGTTGAACTCTCCGGGCTGGACGCGGCGTACATGCGTGGCCTGCACCCACCAGGACGAGGAGGGGCTGATATCGTCCAGAATGCGATACCAGGCCCGCCCGTCCGGCTCGTCGGCCCGGTCAATGACGCGGAAGACGCACCCGTAGGCCAGATCGAAGTAGCGCTGGCTGCGCAGCTTCGGCTCCCAGTGCTGCCACGAGGTCGGGACGGTGATCTCGCCCCAGAAGCCATCGCCGATCACCGGCTCCGGTTGCTGGAACTCCTCTCTGACGGGAACGACCATCGAGGAGTGGACGTACCCCCTGCCGATGTCAAACCACACATCGTTATGCGGGAACGGCGACTCGGCGTGCACGGCGGCGTAGATGGGCAGCACCTCGTCATAGCGCACCCAGTCTATCACGTTGTAGTAATCGCCTGCCTCCGCCACCACACGGACAACCCACCCTTCCACGCGCCCCAGCATCGGCGGGTAGCCGTACAGCTCGTTAAAGGAGATCGTCTCGTCGTAGTCAATCCGCACCCGCCCGCCGGGGTCAAAGGGTTCATCGTCCTGAGCGCGGGCAGGCCGCACCCGGCGCCCCCCGGCGAGCGCTGCCGCCGCCAGTGCGCCCGCCTTCAGCGCGGCCCGGCGCGGGAGCGTCCCTTGTGAGCGTTTGTGTCTCATCTTTCTCTGTCCCCTCCTTCGGGGGCCGGGGATCGTTATACCACGATCACCGGCGTGCCCGGCTCGCGGGAACTGCCTCCGGCTGAATTGCTGTACGGGACGTAAGGGTCCACCCAGCAGAACATCCAGCGGGCGGCCTCCGGCGTGACGTTCAGGCAGCCGTGGCTGCGCGGACGACCGTAGTCGCCGTGCCAGTACGTGCCGTGAATCGCGTGGCCGAGGGTGGTAAAGAAGATGTTGAAGGGGACACCGGGGAGATCGAAGAAGTTGGGATCGCTGAAGGCCTCGAACTCCGGGTCAGAGTACATGTGGCGCGAGGGCTGCTTGTACACGACCGCATGCTCACCCTTCGGCGTCTCGAATCCCTCGCCACCGGAGGAAGTCAGCGTGCTGAAGACCAGCCGCTCGCCCTCGTAGCAGTCTATGCGCTGCTCATCCAGCGTAACCACGATGCGCTTGTCCCGTGCCTCCGGGCGGATGGGATCGAGTTCTTTCTCCCGGATGCGGCGCATATGGCGGGCCAGCACATAGACGGGTGGCGTGCGGGGCTTGTCGTCATAGACCTTATACCAGAGATAGCCTGCTTCGTCTGTCTCGATGCCGATCACGCGGTGGACGCTGGCGTAGAAGTGGTAAACAGGCGTGCCGTCCTCGAGCAGGACGCCCGGCCCGCTGGGTCTGCTGCGGGCCAGCGTGTACGGCACGATCACTTCCGCCCAGAAGCCCGGCTCCTCGTCTATCTCGGTTGTGATCTCGGTTACTTCCTCCGGCATACGGTAAGGTTTGATCGGCTGCACCGTCGAGGTGTAGACAAAGCCGCCGTTCACGCGATACCAGAGGTCGTTTCTGGGGTTGGAGCCCTCGGCCCGAATCTCTTCAAAAAGCGGGAGCACGGTATTCGGGGCCAGCCACTCGACCACTTCCTGATTCAGCCCCGCGACGGCGCGGACGGCGGTTGTGGCCGTGATGCGCCCCCACAGGTCGAGGCGGGCCGGTCGCGGCTGGATGAAGTCCCACTCCGGCGAGGCAGGCCGGGGCGGCGATTGGGGTATGGTGAGCGATTGACGGGCTGCGAAGGCCCGCCGGAGTGTGCGCGGCGCGGCCAGCGCGGCGAGCACGCCGCCCGCCGTCCCCAGAAACGCGCGCCGTGAGACCGGTCGGGATGGTTTCGATGTCAAGCTGTCTTCCCCCTCACACTCATCGTCTGCGTTGTGGTTTTTTAATTATAGCTGCCGGTGAGGGGCTTCGCGAATAATTTTCCGGTCGGGTGGTGTTCCTTCACAGGGGGAGTTCCGGTCATCCCCCTGCGAGCCTGACGGCCCGACCATTCCCCCGATCTAACGTACTCCCACCACCAGAGGCGTCTCCCCCGTCGTGATCTCGATGCCCGGTGCGCCGCTGAGCGGAACCAGCCACAGCGTCGAGTCGCCCCCTTCGACCGGCATCCTCTGGACGATGACTCCGTCCTCCCCGTGCCATGCGAAGCCCAGATCGTCCATCGCCTCATCCACGCCGAGCGGCGTCACCTGATAGATTCCCTCCGGGTCGGGTTGTAGCAGAACCACCCGCGAGCGCAGCGTGCCGTCCGCCGAGGGGGCGCGTTGCAGTGCTACGATCCGCAGGCCGTCCGGCGCGAAGCGGGCCGCTGCGTAAATCACCCCTTCTCCCTCCGGCGACACCTGAGTGATGTTGCTGACCGTACCGGCGGGGTCGAGATCGGCCATGTAGAGGGGCAGGGATAGGGCCTGCTGGCCGGGTACGTCGGGCAGATCGGCGTTGTTGAAC
>DRKO01000101.1 GCA_011051745.1 Chloroflexota bacterium
CAACTAGCAACTCTTTCTTACATAATTCTATCGCAATGCTTTATATTTCTCTTAATATAAGCAAAAAGACGGGGGCTCTGTTGATAGAATAGCAGGCCTGCATTATAGTATCGTCACTCCGAAGATAGGCGGGCTCCTGCCCGGCACAGGCGGATGAAGACCGCCTGCGCACCACCCCTGAAACCTGACAAGCAACAAGGAGCGCATATGTCCAAAGAACTGGTACTGATGGATCATGATGGGGGTGTGGATGACTACCTCTCCGTCATGCTGCTGATGACGATGGATCACGTTGAGACACTTGGTATCGTTGTCACTCCAGCGGATTGTTACATCAAACCGGCGGTCAGCGCAACCCGCAAAATCCTTGACCTGATGGGGCGTTCCGAGATTCCGGTGGCCGAAAGCACAGTGCGGGGCCTGAACCCCTTCCCCCGTATTTTCCGCCGTGACTCTTTCTCGATAGACCTCTTCCCCATCCTCAACGAGCGAGAGACCATCAGCACCCCGCTGGTTGAGGAAACGGGGCAGGAATTCATGGTTCGCGTGCTGCGAGAAGCGCCTGAGCCGGTCACGATCCTCGAAACCGGCCCGCTGACGACGGTGGCGACAGCCCTCGACATGGCCCCCGACATCGAGGGCAAGATCAAGCGCATCCTCTGGATGGGCGGGGCGCTCAACGTGCCGGGCAACGTGGACAAGATCATGGAGGGCGGGCAGGACGGCTCTATGGAGTGGAACGTTTACTGGGACCCGCCGGCGGCTCATCGGGTGTGGGAGACCTCCATCCCGATCATCATGTGCCCGCTGGATATCACCAATAACGTGCCGGTGACTGCCGAGTTCGTCCGTCAACTGGCACGCCAGCGCCGCTATCCGCTCTCCGATCTGGCAGGCCAGTGCTACGCGCTGGTGATCCACCAGGACTATTTCTTCTGGGACGTTCTGACCACTGCTTATCTGGGGCGGCCTGATCTCTTTGAACTGCGCGAGTGGGAAACCGAGATCGTGACCGAAGGGCCGAGCCAGGGCCGGACCAGGGTCGTGCCGGGCGGGCGCAAAGTGACGGCGCTGGATAAAGTAGACGTTGAAAGCTTCTACGCTTACATGCTGGAGCAATGGGCACGCTGAATGCATGCACAGGATATAGAAAGAGGGGCTACTTCTCCGGTAGCCCCTCTCGCATAATCCACACTTCCGGGCGGTAAGCCCGATCACCCCTCCCGCAGAGCCTCCAACCGCTTGCGGAACATCTCGTTGACCATCTGCGCGTTGGCCTGCCCCTTCGTCTCACGCATTACCTGGCCGACAAACCAGCCCAGCAATCCTTCCTTGCCGCCGAGGTACTTCTGTACCTGCTGGGGGTTTTCTGCGATGACACGCTCAACCAGCACCTCCAGCGCACTGGAGTCGCTGATCTGAGCCAGCCCACGCTCCTCGACGATCTCCTCCGCCCCGCGCCCCGTCTCAAACATGATCTCCAGGACTTCTTTGGCCGTGTTGTTGTTGATCTTCCCCGCTTCAACAAGGGCAATAAGCTCTACGAGCGCCTCCGGGGCCACACGGATCCCCCCGATCTCCAGGCCCGCCGTATTCATCAGGCGGAACAGTTCGCCGGTCACCCAGTTCGCCACGATCTTGGGATCGCCACCGGCGGCCAGCGCAGCCTCGTAATAGTCGGCGACGGCTTTATCAGCCACCAGCACCACCGCATCCTGCAGGGAAAGGCCGAATTCCTGTATAAAACGCTCACGCCGGGCATCGGGCAGTTCGGGCAGGCGCTCTCCGATCTCCGCCACCCACTCGCGGCTGATGTGCAGAGGGGGCAGGTCCGGCTCGGGGAAGTAGCGGTAGTCGTGGGCCTGTTCCTTCCCGCGCTGAGCCTGAGTGCGGCCTGTATCTTCATCGAAGCCCATCGTCTGCTGGACGACCTGCCCACCGGACTCAACCACCTCGATCTGGCGCTGAATCTCGTAGCGGGTGGCCCGCACCAGCGAACGGATGCTGTTCAGGTTCTTGATCTCGGTTCGGGTGTTCAACTCCTCCGAGCCGCGCGGACGGATCGAGATGTTGGCCTCGAAGCGGAGCACACCCTTGCTCATGTCCCCATGGTTAACGCCCAGATAGACAAGGATCGCCCGCAGCTTACGGGCATACGCCTCGACCTCCTCCACCGAGCGCATGTCCGGCTCGGAGACGATCTCCAGCAGAGGCACGCCTGCGCGGTTGAGGTCTACCAGGCTGTGATCGCCCACGTGGAAAAGTTTGCCCGTGTCCTCCTCCAGATGGGCACGCCGGATACCGATACGCCGGGTGCTGTCGCCGACTTCGATCTCCAGCCAGCCGTTGCTGGCGAGGGGATGCTCATACTGGCTGATCTGGTATCCCTTGGGCAGGTCGGGGTAGAAATAGGACTTCCGGGCGAACTGGTTGAACTCGTTGATCGTGCAGTTCAGGGCCAGCCCGACCATCATGGCGTACTCGACAGCCTGCCGGTTGATCACGGGGAGGACGCCGGGCTGCGCCGTGCAGACGGGACACACGTAGCGGTTCGGCTCCGCCTCGGTGCTATCCACGACGGCGCAGCTACAGAACATCTTGGATCTGGTTAACAGCTCGGCGTGGACTTCCAGCCCAATGACGGGTTCGTATTCGATCATCTGTTTCGCTTCCGCTCAGGTTTCGTTTAGTATTCTGGACGCGCCGCGATTATACCACGCCCTGCCCCGGATCAGGATAGCTCTCCTTCGAAGGTCTGATCCTCAATGCGCCCCTCGCAGAACGCCGCCCAGGAGGAAGGATCGTCGGGATTGAACCGGTGCGCCGTTTTCGAGTGGATCAGCGCATCATAGGCCTTCTTTCGTAGCGCCTCATCGGCCACCGGGCGGCTCTCGATCTGGATGCGCCAGCCTGAGGAGCGGGGCGTCATCCGGATCAGGCGATACGTGCAGGGATAACCGGTCAGGGCGGCGGTGTTCACATGCAGACGCCCGCCGCGCCGCCTGATCTGGTTGGCATGATGATGCCCGGCCAGGACGAGCTTAACGCCGGGATGCTGCCCCAGCACACGCTCAACCTCCGCGCCGTTGTCGCAGATAAAGTTAGACCACCAGGGGCGGGTGTTGTGGGGGCCAAGCCTGTGCAGTGGATGATGAACGCCAACGATCACGAGTTCGTCATGGCAGGCACGCAGTTCAGCTTCCAGCCAGGCAAGCTGCGCCGCGTTGATCTCCCCGTTCCAGTTGTCGGGCAACCGCGAATCAAGCCCTATGAGCCGCACGCCCGGCCTGATGGAACGGCTCCAGTATGCCCTTTGCGCTTCCGGCGTGGGCGAGGCCATGCGCGGGTCAATCAGCGGGACGGCCTCATGAGGCTTATAGGCAGTGGGACGATCGGGGTCAATAAAGCCGTCGTGGTTGCCCGGCGTGAAGTGCCAGGGTTTGCGCAGTTCGGAGAGGACCGCGAGGAAACGCTCCAGTTCGGAGGGAGTCGCCATGTCCAGCACATCGCCGGTGATGAGCACAAAGTCCAGCTCTTCCAGCCGATTCAACTGCTCGACGCATACCCGGAACAGATGAGGGGCTTCTTCCCCCAGCGTGCTCCATGTTTCGCGGCGGTCGGTGATGTGGATGTCGGTCACATGGGCGAAATAGAGAGAAGCGGTCATGGCAACCTTTTCACGGTGAGGCTTGAGCAGGAGGAGAGGGGCCGTTACTCAGCCACCAGCTTATAGCCAACCCCCCAGACCGTCTCGATGACGAGCGAGCTCCCCGCTTTTGCCAGCTTGGCCCGCAGGTGGGCGATGTGAACATCTACGGTGCGGGTCTGCCCGTAGAAATCAAAGCCCCACACCATCTCGAGGAGCTTCTCTCTGCTCAGCACCAGCCCCTGATGCTCTGCCAGCGCATGCAGCAGGTCAAACTCCTTGGTGCGGAGCGCGAGCGTCTGGCCGTTGGCCTCCGCTTCCCGCCGGGCAGGGTCAATCACCAGATCGCCCACCCGCAGAGGAGGAACCTCGCCAGTTTCGCGGGGCGGGGCAGTCGCCGCACGGCGCAGGATCGCCCTGACGCGGGCGACCAGTTCCCGGGGGTTGAAGGGCTTGGTCATGTAATCGTCCGCCCCGATCTCCAGCCCGACGATCTTATCAATATCATCATCGCGGGCGGTGAGCATCAGGATCGGCACATCCGAGCGGGCGCGGGTACGTCGGCAGACCTCCCAGCCATCCACCTCCGGCAGCATCAGGTCAAGCACGATCAGATCGGGAGACTCCCCGGCGATGCGATCCAGTGCCGTCTGGCCGTCCTGCGCAGCGATGACTCTGAAGCCTTCCCGCTCCAGATACATGCGCGCCAGCTCGATGATATTCTGTTCGTCATCCACAACGAGAATGGTCTGCTGTGGCATCCTGCACCCCCTGACGTGAGGTCTGCTCCAGCGAGAGCATTGTACCATATTTCAGGCGGAGGGCTCGCCGCGTGTTGTTTGCACCTATCCGAAGATGCAAGTACACTATTCACCTACTGGCTGCTCACGCGGAACGCACTCGTTCCCACGAGGTAAACTCTCTGAGTGTCCCTCTCCCGGGGAGACGGGGGTTACCCTCATGAGACCTCGCATACAGACAGGCAAAAACGCTGATTCCTTCGCCGAGAGAGAAAGTGGGGAGTTATGGATGCCAACAGTGAGGTAGACCTGTCGCAGCTTGATCCTGTGCTCGACCGCTACCGCGATGGCGGCAGAACCAGCCTGCTCCCGGCACTCCACGAAGCACAGCGGATCTACGGATATTTACCCGATCCCGTGCTGACTGCAATCGGGCAAGCGCTGCGCGTCCCTCTGGCGGATATTCACGGCGTCGTTGAGTTCTATACGATGTTCTACGACCGGCTCACCGGAGAGCGGATCGTCCGAATATGCACGGACCCGGCCTGCGCTCTGGCGGGGGGCGAGCAGGTTCTTGAGGCTGCCTGCCGCCATGCCGGTAACATCCGGCCGGGGGAAACCAGCCCTGACGGGGCTGTTACGGTCGAACGCGCTACCTGCATCGGCCTGTGCGATCAGGCTCCGGCGGCGCTGGTGAACGAGCAGGCTTTTGCGGGCCTTACGCCGGACGACGTGGAAGCCCTCCTTGCCGGGCAGGGGAATGCGCCAGAAGTCCGAATCACGGGCGAGCCGCGCGTCCTCTCTCGCCGTGTGGGGAAGATCAGCCCGACCGATCTGGAGGCGCACCGGACGGGGGGAGCTTTCGAGGGCCTCAAACATGCCCTGACCGGCATGACGCCGGAGGAGGTCATCGAGGAAGTCAAACGCTCCGGTCTGGTGGGACGGGGCGGAGCGGCGTTCCCCACCGGCCTCAAGTGGCAGTTCACACGCGGGGCGGAGGGGCAGCCTAAATACGTCGTGTGCAATGCAGACGAAAGCGAGCCGGGAACCTTCAAAGATCGTGTACTGATGGAAGGCGACCCGTTCCGCGTGCTGGAAGGGATGACGATCTGCGGATACGCCATCGGCTCCTCAAAAGGTTACCTCTTTATACGGGGCGAGTATCCTCATGCCGCGGCGGTTCTAGAGGAAGCGGTCGCCGCCGCCCGACAGGCGAACCTGCTGGGCGAGAATATTCTGGGCACGGACTTCAGCTTCGAGATCGAAATCCGAAGAGGGGCAGGCGCGTACATCTGCGGCGAGGAAACAGCACTGTTTGAAGCGATCGAGGGCAAGCGAGGCTATCCGCGCCTTAAGCCGCCTTTCCCGACAACGCACGGTCTGTTTAACAGGCCAACCGTTATTAACAACGTCGAGACGCTCGCCAGCGTCCCCGACATTCTGACCAACGGGGCTGAGTGGTTCCAGCAGTGGGGGACCGAGCATTCGACCGGCCTCAAGCTGTTCTGTGTCAGCGGGCACGTCGGGCAGCCTTCGCTCGTCGAAGCTCCGTTTGGGATCACGCTCCGCGAACTGATCGAGCGGTACTGCGGCGGGTTCGACGGCACGCCTCAGGCAGTGCTGATGGGCGGTGCGGCGGGGGCCTTCCTGACACCCGATCAGTTTGACACGCCGCTCACATTCGAAGACCTGCGCCCGCTGGGAGCCTCCATCGGTTCGGGGGCCATCATGGTTTTCAACGAAAGCGTTGACCTGCGGGAGGTGCTCAGAACGCTGGGGCACTTCTTCGCCCACGAGTCGTGCGGGAAGTGCTACCCCTGCCAGCTCGGGACGCAGCGCCAGATGGAAATCCTCGACCGTGTGGCGGAAGGGCAGGCGCAGGCTGGAGATATCGAGCGACTGACGCTGATCGGGCAGACGATGACCGACGCCTCGATCTGCGGGCTGGGGCAGACCGCCGGAATGGCAGTGATGAGCGCCCTTCGGTTGTGGCCCGATCTGTTCGCTCCAAACGGTAAGGGGAGTGCGTGAGCCGAAGGCCGGTGACGCGGCCTGAGGCATGTAAAGTAGAGCACCAGAGTGGCAGATAAAACCTGTGAGGGGACGGTCACACAGACGTACACGGTGATCACGCGCCGGGGGGCGCGACCGGTGAAGGCCGAGATCATCCACGAGCGCCTTGTCTCCATCTTCGTGAACGGGCGAGAGCTTGCCACCGTGATGTGCACGCCCTGCGATCAGGATGCTCTGGCGCTGGGATTTCTGGCGAATGAGGGCATCATCGGCTCGCTGGATGACGTGCGGGCGGTTCATATCTGCCCCAGCGGTGCATGCGTGGATGTCTGGCTGTCCTTCGCGGATTTCGAGCCACCACGCCGCGTGATCCTGACCTCTGGATGCGGGGGCGGCGTCACGTTTGATGATCTGAGTGGCGAGTTTGAGCCGCTGGTCTCTGAGCGACGGGTGACCCCCGGCCAGCTCTGGGCTTTGATGGCCCGGTTGCACCAGTCGGCGGAGCTATACAGTCGGGCACGCGGGGTACATACCTCCGGCCTGAGCGACGGCGAGGGTCTGCTATTGACGGCGGAGGACGTGGGCCGCCACAATACGCTGGACAAGTTGCGCGGGAAAGCGCTCCAGGCGGGGCTGGACACCCACGATGGCATTATTCTGACAACCGGACGGGTCAGTTCAGAGATGATCAACAAGGCGCGGCGGATGGGGGTTCCGATAGTCTGCTCGCGCACCTCGCCGACCAGCCTCTCGGTGGGGCTGGCGCGTGAGTGGAACATCACCCTGATAGGCTACCTCCGCCGGAACAGCATGAACGTTTACGCCCATCCTGAGCGAGTGCTTCAACCACAGACGGTGGGCAAAGCAGCCAACGGACGGAAGAGAGAGGGAACACCAGATGCCGGATGAGACACAGACCATCACGTTGACGATTGATGGGCAGGAGATTCACGTTCCTCCGGGCACGACGATTCTGGAAGCCGCCGAGCAAAACGGCATTACGATCCCCCATGTTTGCTATCATGAAGCGCTGACGCCTCCGGCGGTCTGCCGGGTGTGCGTGGTCGAGGTGGAGGGCGCACGTGTTTTACAGGCGGCCTGCGTAGCCGAATGTGCGCCGGATATGGTCGTGCATACACACAGTGAGCGGGTCGAGACCAGCCGGCGTACCATTCTGGAGATGCTGTCCTCGGCGGTGACTCTGGACGAAGCGCCCGAACTCCAGCAGCTTCTTGAAGAATATCAGGCCGATACCTCCCGCTTTTCCGGCGGGAAGCGTCGCGAGTTTGAGCTGCTGGACGATAACCCGTTCTACGTTCGGGACTACTCCCAGTGCATCATGTGCTGGCGCTGCGTTGAAATCTGCGCCGATGACGGGCAATACGCTTTCGCGCTCAACTTCGGGGGGCGAGGGTTCCAGTCCCACATCGCGACCTTCCGGGATTATCCCCTGCCGGATACAACCTGCGTGTTCTGCGGGCAGTGTGTCAACGTCTGCCCG
Source organism: Chloroflexota bacterium (assembly GCA_011051745.1). GTDB lineage: Bacteria > Chloroflexota > Anaerolineae > Aggregatilineales > UBA3940 > DRKO01. The sequence continues at coordinate 7,901 of DRKO01000101.1, forward strand.
ACCGGTGCGCTGAAGCCCAAGATCGAGTGGGGGCTTGAGCAGGGCCTCGGCCCGGAGGAGATTCGCCAGCTAACCCGCCGGGGGAAGAAGCGCAAAAAGGGCAATGGGCGAGAGTGACAGCCTGAGATGACGCGGATTAACGAATATCTGTGGCAGCTCCCCCATACCCCGCTGGAAGATGATCCGCCGGACGTGGGCCTTCTTCAGCAGGTCTTTAACGAGCCTATCGTAGCGGCGCTCGAAGAGCCGCTGGCGGCGCTGGGATACCACCTCAACAGCAACGACATCATGGTTCATCTGGATGCCCCGGTCGAGCATACCCGCCACACCTACCACGCTAACGTGCGTTTCATCCGCTACCTGCGAGCGGATGTGATCACACGCATCCACTTCGAGCACTCGGAGTGGGCGCATTTCCTGCCGGGGAGCGACCTTCATCATTACTTCATCAACCTGGATCGCTTTAAGGTCGCGGACCCGACCACCCAGGTAGTCGTCCCGGCCTGGCCCGGGCGGCTGCATACCCGCCTGTCGAGGTTGCCCGGCCAGTTGCAGCATACAGGTGAAGATCAGATATGGAGCTTCACCTCCGTTGCGGAGCTGGAACAGCAGATCGGCCTCTTTCTGGAGAAATTTACAAGCCTGGCTAAACCCTGGCTGGAGAATCTGACGGGGCTTTAGTGGACTCAATTTGAACTCAAAACCTCTTATGTATATAAGATAAATAGTCGTCATAGTAGAGAGACCATAAGATTGTTGAAAACCCGGAGACGCTCACCGGGTTTTTCCTATATATGGGCCTTCTTGCCCCTCTATCCCCTGTATGTAGTGGCGATCCGGTCGAAACTCCCCCCTTCTACTGTTGAAACATTGTTGAAAGTTTGTTGAGAAATTGTTGAAAACTGCCCTTCCTGTGTTGAAAACTCCCCGGAACCGG